>NZ_CAHJXL010000001.1:2472500-2692500 GCF_903645315.1 Victivallis sp. Marseille-Q1083 | reverse complement strand
AGCAGGGCATTGACCAGCGAGGATTTGCCGACGTTCGGTCGTCCGACCACCGCGATCCGCAACAATTTCCCATCGTCGGCAGCATCCTCCGCTTCCGCCGCCGCTTCCGGCTCGCCGGGCGGCAATCGCATCAGCACCGCATCGAGCATATCGCCGATGCCCCGCCGGTGCAAGCAGGAAACCGCATACGGCACGCCGAAGCCCAGCGCAGTCATTTCGACCGCTTCCGCCGCCAACTGCGGATTGTCAGCTTTGTTGGCCAACAGAATGACCGGCTTGTCGAGCACCCGCAAACGGTCGGCAACCTCCTCGTCCAGCGCGGTGATGCTCTCCTGAACGTTGACGACGAAAATCAACACATCGGCATCGTCGATCGCCGCCGCCGCCTGCTCGGTAATGCGTTCATCCCAGAAATCGACATTGCGCCGGGCCCCCGGCGCCACTCCGATGCCGCCGGTATCCACCAGTTCAAACTGCCGCCCTCCCCAGTCGGCCGGCGCCACCACCCGGTCCCGCGTCACACCGCTCATCTCGTGGACGATCGACAGCCGCTGGCCGATGATCGCATTGAACAGGGAAGATTTACCGACATTCGGACGGCCGACAATGGCGACGATGGGTAAGGCTTTATTGGTTTTGGTCATCGTAATTTTACTCTAAGTCCAATTATTTTTTATCCAATTTCAAATTCAAATCGACGAGCATTTCCGCATCGAAAGCCGGTTCGGACGGCAATTGCGGCCGGAATTTTCCGGTAGTCTCCTCGCGATAAAACGGCAACGGCTGCAGCGGCCTGGCATCCGCGGCAATATTCAACCGCAACGCCTGCTGATCGCCGGAAAAACGAAAACGCAGATAATTATACCGGATCGCCCGCAGAAAGGCTACCGCAAAATTCAAATCCGCATCGTCCGGCGCCACGAGCAAAAATTGATCCAGATTGAGAAATTCCGCCGTACCGCGCTCGCCGGCCGGCGTGTACAATTCCGACGGCTCAATCTTCAATTGTCCCGGCAGCAGGCGGCACTGGACCATGCCGTTCAGCGCGGCCGGGTTCAAAGTCGCCTCCACTCCGAAATAACGGAGGAACGCCGCGGCATCCAGGCCGGAGACGGCAAATTTCAACGCACTGTCCTCGGCGCCGCAAACCGTCTGCTGCAGCGGATCAAGGAAAATCGGACCGAGATTATTGAAGCGGCCGCCGAAAAGCGTATATTCCGCCTGATACACGGCAAGACGCCGGTCCGGACGCAATTCATAGAGCATTTTGCCATTGCCGATCTCCAGATCATCAATCTTCAACGAGCGGAACGTCAATTTCTGATCCGGCGCCGAAGCGACGGCGGCAATATCAGCCAGCTCCACCGTCCCCTGCACGCCGGTCGCTTTATAGCGATCTCCGGTCAGCGTCCCGTCGTTCAATTCCAGTTTGGCCTGCCCGTCCACGGTTTCCAAATTGCCGCGCAGCAACCCGCTGGCCGCCAATTTGCCCTGATAGCGCAACGCCATTCCACGGCGGAACCACTCATTGAGGTCCAGCGATTCCACCGTCGTTGTCGGCAGGGAAAACTGCAGCGCGAACCCGAACGACTGCGGCGGCAGCAATAAACTGCCGGAATACTGCAGGCCGTCGCCGCCGATCGACGCCGCTTTCAAAACGCCGTCGAACAACAATTTTTCCTCGTTCTGCCGCAGCGCCAGCGACACCTTGCCGAGCTCCTGGGAACCGATCACCAATTGCTTGACTTCAAAGGAACCGCCGCCGTCCGGCGCGGCCGGAAAAGTCAGCGGCAAAGAAAGTTTAAACTGGTTCAATTTGACGGCCGACTGAATCAGCTCCGCATCGCCAGTCGTTTCCAGCTGGAACGAGCCGAACGAATTGCGCTGGTCGCTGGTCAACTGGAAGGTCTTGAATTTGAAGTGGCAGAGCGGATTGAGCACCCGCAGCAACAAATCTTCGGCATTCAAACTGTAATGGAAATCGGCATTCGGCGTATTGAGCTCCCGGGAGAACTGATAAACGGCCCGCGGCGCACTGAACGGATTGTCGAGAATTTTGCCGCTCAAACCGTTGACGGCAATTTTCCCGCCGGCCTGCTGCGGCTGCAAGGCGCCATTGCGCCGCGCCAGTTTCAATTCGAAATTCCAATCCAGCGTGTCACCGGTGAATTCGACCTTCTGCACCTTGAACGCCGTCTGTTTCAAGTTTCCGGCAATCTTCAATGCCGGCGAACCGACCAGGCTCTTTTCCGGCGGCAGCACCAGCGACACCGCCAGTTCACTGTCCGGCATCGCGAAATGCACCGCCGGCGCCGAAAGTTCTCCATCCGCCAACCTCAAACGGCTGTCGATGACAATGGCATCCATCGCCGGGTTGGCCGGCAGCTTGAGGGTCAGCGGCCATTCCACCCCATTGGCATCCAGACTGAAGTCCGGCGCCGCCACGCTCAAGGTTTCAAACGCCGGCGTCAACCGGATCGTATGCCCTTCCCGGCTGCCCCGTAAGGTCAATTGTTTACCGACCAGGCTGAAATCACCGAAAAAGGCCTTCAAGCCGACCGCATTCAAATGATCGATTTCCTCCCAGCCGCCGGCGCCGAAACGCCCCTCCGTTTCAAACCGGCCCAGTTCGACGCCAATCCGGTTCGGCGTCGCCAACTGGAAATTGTCGCCGGTAAATTTGCCGGCGATCTTCGTGAATTGCTCCGGCACCTTCACCGGGTCGAAGAAGTCCGGCAAAAATTCCACACTGCCGTCAAAATGAAGCTGTTCGCCGCGCATCTCCCGCAACGGCGTCACGCTTGTCCAGCTCTTCACTGCCGCCTGCACCTCGCCGGCGTAACGGTCGCTGTCCGCCACCGGCTGCAATACGGCGGTCAAGCCGGCATCTTCCAACTGCATCTGTTCATATTCATCCGGCACATTCAACCGGTCGAATCGGACCGCCACCCGGTATTCCGGCGGCCGGTCCGCCATCTCCCGCACTTCGATCTGCTGCGAATAACCCTGCAAGGCAAATTCATGCCGTTTGACATTGCCAGCCACCTCCGGCAGCGTCAACTGCCACTTCCGGTGGTTGTCCCCGGCGGCAAAAGCATGGTCCAGCCGGATCGCGCCCGACGGCACCCGGCAGGTGAAATCAGCCCCGGTCGCCGTGAAGTCGGCAAAATCCAGCCCCACCGCCGCCTGGCCGGTTTGACAGACGCCGGAAGCCGTCAGATTCATCTGCCGCAGCGCCGCCTTGATGTGCAATTTACGGTGATCGAATTTGACCGGGGTTTCTGCCGCGGCCGGCTGACCGGCGACACTCCAACTGCCGTCGGACCGCTGAAAACTGCCGGTAATCGGCTGGCGTACCGTCAAATTTTCCGGCAACTGCAAAGCGCGGTTGCGAAAAAACGGCAAATCCCGCAATTTCAAAACCGCCTGGCCGGTCAATGTCACCGGGGCCTCGCCATTTTCCGGAATCTGCAATTGCAGCTCTTCCAGACTCATTTCCAACGGCTGAAGCAAAGCAATCCGATTCAACCGGACACGCCACTGATCATTTTCATAAGCGAACTCGATCAAACCGTTCTGCCGGCCGGCGCTTTGCAGGACTCCGGCGCTCAGCTCGGCATTTTGCAATTGAATGCGGCCGGATGCGGCATTGACGCGCAGCGGAGCGACCGTCAAACTGCCGGAAAGATTCACATACGCCCGGCCCCGGCAATCCTGCCACCACGGTTTCGAAGCCGGCATCAGTTGCGCCAGGCCGGCCGCCGCCTCCGGCAACGCCAGAGAACCTTTCAGCCGGAAGGCGACCAGTTTATCCGCCCCTTTGGCCGGCACGGCGGAAATAACCAGCGGCGACTGGCCGTCCTGCGGCAATGTCAGGACCAATTGCCAGGGTGCGGCGGCATTTTTCCGGAAACATTCCAATTCATAAGGCAGCCGCGCCGCCTCGTTCCCGCCACCGGCGGAGGGGAACCGCAGCAAACCGGTCAATTTGACCGTAAAAGAGTCGTCCGGCTGCGCCGCCAGCACCGTTTGCGGCAAACTGGCGGCAAGACGGGTGAAAAACGCCCAGACCGGCTGCCGGTTGAGCAGCAGTTCCCGCTCCGGCGACCACTCCGCCGTCAACGGCACTCCGTTCAGCGTCAGGCTGTGCAGACGGGCATTTTGCGGGAAAAAGAACTTATCCGGCCGGTACCCGATGCTGCCTCCGGTCGACTGCAGCAGCACCGAGTCGCCATCTTTCCATTCCAGCGGGCCGATATTCGCCCGCATCGGATAATTTCCGGTCACCTGCAGCCGCAATCCGCTCTGCTCCGCCGCCGGAGAATTCAAGGCCGGCAACAAGCGCTCTTGAAATGACTTCGGCAGGAAATAACCATACAGTACGCCATAAAAAATCACGATGCCCAGCAGCAGGACGGCCAGGGTGATCTTCCAAATACCGCTCTTTTTCCGCATGAAACGCTCCCTCGCATTTTTTCAATTTCCCCACCGAACTCCCGGTTTGAAGCAAAACCGGCATTATACTATATACGCCGACCGGAGTTTTACAATACCGGCGCCGCCGTTCCATCCGGACGATATTCGACGGTGCGGACCGGCCGGAAACTGCCCTGCGGTTGACGGAAAAAGAGTTGCGTCCCATCCGTCCCGAACCGGCCGGCGGCAAAATCGGCGGTCACCCGCGGCAAAATCGTCCAGTCGCCGGCTTCCTTCAAATGCTGCAAATTCCGGGCGGCCACTTCGGACAGACCGTCGCGGAAGCCGCCTTTCGGCCGGCGCGCCGGCCGCGACGCCGCCATCACCCGCAGCGCGTCCAGCGAATAACCGCCCAGCTCCACCGGCACCGGCGCCGAAATACCGAGCAGCGGACCGTTGTCCATATCGGCAGCATGGCCGTCTTCACGGTACGGCAACGCCAGAATGACGCTGCTGCGCAAACTTGCCGCCCCAGCCAGGATAGCTTTTTCCACCGGAATGGCATGAAGCCCGACCAGCAACCGGCGGCCGTCCCCGCCGACGACCGTCAAGTCGCCGGGATGGACGTTCAAACATGGAAAATCGCCAGTCAGGTTGGTCAGCGGCACAAAACCGGCAAGGACGGCAAAATCAATCGCGTAGCCGGCAATCCGGCGCCGCAGTTCCCCGGTCCAGCGTTCCCGGACCTCCCGGCCGCGTTCCGTCGCCAGCGAAGTGCTTTCCAGGCCGTGCCGCCGATAGAATTCCCTGATATCCAGCGCCGCCAGCGGCAGTTTGAACCGTTCGGCCAACTCGGCGGCACGGCTTTCCTGCGGTCGGTCGGTCACCAGCAAAACGATGTCGAAACGGCAGGCCGGACAGGCGGCACGGAACTCCAGCAATTTCTCGGCATTGGTCCCGCTCCCGCTCAAAAATACGGCAACCCGGGCAGAACGATTCAGCGGCAAAAACTCTCTGATCACGCGTAAAACTCCCGACTGTTTTGATCATTTCTTAATAAAATGCCCCGCTTCCGGCAATCTGCAAGCAAAATAACCTTTTTTTTAACGGGATAGTTCATTTGCATTTATCGCATTTTGCATATAGTTTATGCTGTTATTGAGTCTTGGGGTCAATAGAGGTAAATCGAAATTTTTTATAACCGAAAGAGGCAAATAATGAATCGTCTTGCACTGTTGAAGAAAACATTGGTGCTGTTGGTGCTCGGGATTTGTTCCACGGGTTTGATGGCAGGATTCTGGGATTGGACCACGCCGTATCAGGGGCCGTCGAAGGATGTGACGACGCTGGTGATCACCGGCAACTACGTCAATCCGCGTTTGCTGGCCGACGTCATCCAGGCGCACACCCGCCAGCCCTATCTGCTGCTGCCGCTGGAAAATGACGAATACTTCTACTGGTGTCCGCGCGGCAAGGACGCCGTCCAGAAAATTCATATCGCCGATTTTTCCAAATTCGTCAAATTCCTCAATCCGCGCCAGATCATCATCCTCGGCGACGACCATTACGTCCCCCGCCGTTTCCGGGCGGCCATCGATCCGGCCATTCCGGTGATGATCATGACCGGCGACTGGGAGAATATCGCCGCGTCGCTGGAGCGTTCCCAGAATATCAACAACCTGGCCAGCGATTACAGCAAACTGCGCCGTGAACTGAAACAGCGCAACATCTATGTGCCGGCCAAAGTACCGGCCGCCACCCAGCCGGCCGGCGATATGCTGCAGGAAGCCTCGCAGGCGGTGGTCGTCGACGCCGATGCCCAGGCCGAAGCCGAGAAGCAGTCGCCGGACGGCGGTGAAGCGCTCGAAGCAGTCTCGCTCGATATCGACAGCTCCGCCGTCGCGGCGCCGGAAGCCGCCGACGAACCGACGGAATAAGCCGTACTTCGACAACGACAGCAACGGGATACAAGTCATGCTCAATTTTTACAAGATAGCCGCCAATACGTTCAAAGAGTCGATCCGGGAGCCGATTTTCGGCGTACTGCTGTTGTTCGCCGTATTGCTGATCGGCCATTTCCCGTCGATGGCGCTCTTCGTGTTTTCCGAGCAATTGAAGCTGGTGGTCGACAGCTCGATGGCCACCACATTGCTGTTCGGCCTGTTCGTCGCCGTCTTCTCTTCCAGCCACACCGTTTCCCGGGAGATGCGCAACGGCACCGTGCTGCTGCTGATGTCCAAGCCGGTTTCCCGCTGGGCATTCATCCTGGCCAAAATTTTCGGCATCGTCGCCGCTTCGGTTCTGTTCGTTTTCATCTGCAGCACCGCATCGGTCATTTCAATCTACGTGGCCGTCGACCAATTCCGGCTTGATCTGACCGCTTATTTGCTATTTTTTGGCACGGTGCTGGTCAGTTGCATCGTCGGCATGCTGCTGAATTTCTTCCGCGGCGACTCTTTTCCGGCCTCAATGGCGCTGGTGATGGCGGTATTATTGCCGATTTTTGCCGCGTTCTGCATGGTTTTCAAAGAAAGTCCGGCGCTGTCGATGCCGGATTACATCATGGCGCTGATCCTGTTGTTCTTCGCGGTTTCGGCGATGGCGACCATCACGGTGGTGTTCGCCACCCGGCTGGATATGGTGGCCAATCTGTGCATCTGTTCGGTGATCTTTTTCCTCGGACTGATCTCCAGTTTCCTATTTCAGCGGGAAACCGGGTCGGCGGTGCTGGATTTCCTCTGCTCGGTCTTTTATGCAATCCTGCCGAACTGGCAATTCTTCTGGGTGGCCGACGCGTTGGCGGTGCAACAGCCGATTCCGATGGAATATGTCATCTACTCCGGCATTTATGTCGTCATCTATATCATTCTCTGTTCGATCTGGGCGGTGGCGATCTTCCTGAACCGGGAAATTGCCAAGGATGCCCGCTGAGCGGATCGGCGGCATAGTTTCGATCGCTCCGGTATCACCGGAGCGATTGCTTTTTGATCAAAACTTCTGCCGTGTTTCGCCGGAGTGACTGAACGCCCGAGATTAATGAGAGACTTTAGTTATGGCTCTTCCGGCTCCGGTCCGAGATACTCCTCGAAAAATTGAGCGGCAACCGGCGCCGCTTTGCGGCCGGCATTGATGCTGTCCTCCACCAGCACCGCCATCGCATAATTGCGGCGGTCCCGCGAGCCGAAACAGATGAACCAACTGTTTTCCTTCAGATTGCCGACCTGGCCGACCTGAGCGGTCCCGGTCTTGCCGTACAGCGTGATCGCCCGGTTGCGGGCGGTCCGGCCGGTGCCGGATGAATTGTTGATCACCTGGAACATCCCCTCCCGCACGGTGTCGATACTGCTCTGCCGCGCCGCCAGCACGCTGTTGACGGCCGGTTCCCGCTCGAACAACACCTTGCCGTTCAGGTCGGTAACCGTCTTGACCAGATGGGGCCGCATCACCCGGCCGCCGTTGTTCAACGCGGCCGTATACATCGCCGCCTGCAGCGGCGTCACCAGAATGATCCCCTGCCCGATCGAAAGCAGCGCCGTATCGAATGCATTCCATTCCATTTTGTAGACGCGCTTTTTGAAATCGCGGTCCGGCGCCAGGCCGGCCTGGCCGCCCAGCTCGAAACCGGTCGGCTGGCCGATGCCGGCCGAAATCAGCATCGCCTTGATGCGGTCGTAGCCGACCCGCAAGCCGAGCTCGATAAAATAATCGTTGCAACTGAATTGCAGCGCAGTCACCGCATCGACATCGCCGTGGCCGCCGCGCCGCCAGGAGGCGCAGCGCACCGACTGTTTGCCGATATAGGTGCGGCCGTCACAATGAACGCGTTCGGACGGGCCGATGCCATTTTCCAGAAAAGCCAGCTCCACCAGCGGCTTCAGAATCGACCCCGGCGCGTAGGCGCCGCTGAGCGCCCGGTTCATCATCGGATGGTTCGGGTCGTCCTTCAACGCCTGGAAGTATTCCGGCGTCAGCCGCGGCGAAAACCGGCTGAGGTCATAACCGGGCGTCGACACCATCGCCAACACATCGCCGGTATCGGAATCCAGCAGCACCAGCGCGCCGTTGACCCCCTGCATGACTTTTTCGGCGATCTCCTGCGCCCGTGAATCCAGCGTCAGCACGACGTTGTTGCCATCTTCCGGTTCGATTTCCCGCACCAGCACATCGTGGATAAATCCCATGTTGTCCACCTGCACCAGGGAAAATCCGGCTTTGCCGCGCAATCCGCGGTCCCGCTCGTCCTTGAGATGGCGCCGATAAAATTTGTCCGGAAATTCATCGTAAACTTTTTCGACGCCGGCCTGTCCGACCAAGTCCGGAATGTAATAGAAGAAATCATCGAAATCGTCGGCCCGTTTGGGATCTTCCAGCCGGGTATAACCGATCAGAACCGCCGCCAGCGGGCCGAACGGATAGATGCGCTGCACCCGCGGCACCACGGCAATGCCGCGGATTTCATTGAGCAGGTCGTAGACCCGGGCGATTTCCGCCGTATTCAGATCTTTGCAGACCGTCAACGGCAAACCGGGACGCAAGTTGATATGCCGCTCCAGTTGTTCCCGGGTCAAGGTATTCGGCCGGCCCAGCACGGCGGCCAGCCGCTCCGCGGCCGCCATGATGGCCTGCCGGGTATTGACCCGCGGCTGGCGCATCTCTTCCAGATAAAAACAGACATCGTAAGCCGGAATGTTGTCGGCGAGGATTTCCAGATCGGAAGTCAGAATCCGGCCCCGCAGCGCCGGAATGCGAATGCGGCGGATCGATTGGCGGGAAATTTTCTCGCTGTGCAACTGCCCGTGGCCGATCTGCTCCTGATAAAGCCGGCCGATCAACACCGCAAACAAAATCAGCACCAGCAGGCCGATGACCAGAATTCGGATTTGCGTCCGGTTGAAATACTCCCGCATCGTCAACGCTCCCGCCGGTCGCTGCGCATTCCGCTCTCCAGATAGCGCGGCAGCGCCAATTGGGCGCAGAACAAATCGAAAACCAGAATATTGATCGGCAGCCACAATGCCGTCGCCAGAGCGGCAAACACCAGCAACGCCAGCAGGTCGATACCGGTTTCAGCCGCCCAGTGATTCCGCGCCCAGCGCCAACCGAACGGAATGGCCAGCATCACCACGCTGATCAGCGCACCCGGCACCAGGTTGATCAGCAGCGGACGAACCGTCTGGTATTTCCGCCACAGCCAGGCGAAACCGACCACCAGCAGCAGGAACCATGGCGTCCAGAAAAACATCCGGCCGAAATTGAAATCCAGCAGCAGACCGAACAACGCCGCCAGCCAGACCGCTTGCCGCCAGGAGCCATTGATCGAAAAATAAAAAATACCGCAGCCGACCAACGGCACCGACAAGCCGAAATTACCGATCCAGAGTTCCAGCAGCGTCAACGCCAGCAAGGTCAAAAGCGCGAAACAAGTCTGCATGATCGTGGTCTGCCTCTTTGTGAAAAACGATTCGAACCCACCGGCCTTATTCCATCTTCGCCGGCGAAGTGGAAACAGCCAGCACGACAAATTTCAACAGATTGTAATCGGCAAGCGGCCGCAGCTTCACCGTCCGGTACAGACGGCCGTTGAACGGCGTATTGCTGCGGCCGATATCGGCCAGCCGGCCGATCGGAATTCCGGAAGGCAAATGCTGCTCGTAACCGGTGGAAACCATCAGATTGCCGATCAGATAATCCTGCGTCGGCAAATAGCCGACCGGCACCAGATCGTCATCCGGCTCGGCTTCGCCGGAGCTGACGTTCAGAAAACCCACCGCACCGCTCGCTTCGTAACGGCAGGATATCTGCAATTCCGAATTCAGCAGCGTCTGCACCCGGGCGGTATGGCCGGTCACTTCCCGGACCATACCGACCAGCATCGGCCGGGCTTCGCCGGCACCGGGCAGCACCGCCAGCACCGCCGCGCCGGGCAGCACGCCGTCGGCCTCGCCGCGATCGACGACAAACTGTTCTTCCCAGTACAGCGGGTCGCGCTGCAGCACCTCGCCATGGATAAACTTATAATTGGCCGGCGGCGACAACCGCAATTGCCGACGCAGCAATTCGTTCTCCGCCGCCAATTGCGACTGGGCGGCATTCTCGATCGCCAGCCGCCGGTTCTGCTCGCTCAGCGTCTCTACCGCCGCCGCCAGTTCGAATTTATCGCGCAGCAGCAGGGAACGGTCGCTCAAGCCATCGACCGCCCGGCTCGGCAGCGCCAAATACGGATAGAAGAAATCTCCGGCTATCCGGCCGGAGACCAGCGACAGCACCCGCACTGTCGTCGCCAGGACAATCAACGCGGCGACGGCCAGCAGAATCACATGACCGCTGCGCAAACCGGGTCGGCGTCGCCTCGCACTCATGACCGAATTACTTCCGCCGTTTACAAACTGTTAAGGCGCATCTTCATCCGTTCCAATTCGGCGGAAGCGTCAGTCACCAGTTCATCGATCAAATCCCGCACCGGTAAAATGGCGTCGGCCATGCCGACCGACTGGCCGGCCATCAGCGAACCGTAATCGATGTCGCCGTCGACCACCGCGCGGCGCAAAGCGCCCATCCAATATTTCTCCACTTCCTCCTGGGCGTCCTGGCGGTGGATGGTACCGGCTTCCAGCTCGCGCAACAATCGCAATTGCAAAGCGCCGAAGCTGTCCATTCCCTTGTTGCGCAGCGCCCGCACCGCCACCACCGGCAGCTTGGAATCGTATTGCGGCGTCGCGATCGCGTCCCGGGCATTGGCCCGCCGGAACGCCGCTTTGAAATTGGCATGCGCCCGGCACTCTTCAGTCATGACGAACCGGGTGCCGAGCTGCACACCGGCGGCCCCCATCATCAGCACATCGGCAATCATCCGCCCGGTGGAAATGCCGCCGGCCATAAATACCGGAATCTGGTCGCCGACTTTGAACAGCACCTGCTGCATCAGCACCACCGAAGAAACATGACCGATATGGCCGCCGGCCTCATTGCCTTCCAGAATGATCGCATCGGCGCCGAACCGGATCATCCGTTCGGCAATCGACAGCGTCGACGCAAAACACATCACCCTGGCGCCGGTCGCCTTGGCCAGAGCCACCTCTTTTTCCTTCGGGAAACTGCCGGCGAACACGATATATTCGACCGGCATATCCTTGATCATCGCCAGATGCTCCCGATAGGCGGGAGCGATCGTGATCAAATTGACCGCAAAAGGCTTGTCGGTCAAGGCCGTCAATTCGGCAATCTGCCGCTGCAGCACATCGGTCGGCGCGTTGCCGCCGGCCAGGCAGCCGAAACAGCCGTTATTGCAGACCGCCGCCACCAGTTGCGGCTCGGAAACCCAGGTCATCGCACCGCAAATGATCGGATAGCGTGTCCCGAGAAACTCGTTGCCGCGGGCGGAAAGTGCGTCGAAAAGATGATTGACACCCATGAAAAATTATTCCTTATTGAAAAAAATCTGTTACTCCGCGGCCGGCCGTCTGTTTTTTCTGCCGAGACCGGACCCCGGCCGGGAAACCGCCCGGTCGATCCAGTCTGCAATCGCGACGGTTTTGATGCAGGCATAATATAGGTCGGCTACCGTTTTTTTTCAAACAGTGCCGGGACTTTTTAAAAAATCATTTGTCTTTTATCGAACAATTGATATAGTACTTTGTTCTCTCATTGAAAGAAACGGAGGTAACCAATGACCGGAAAAACGGTATTTTACAATAATGAAGAGTTGTCGACCCGGCGGCTGCGCTGCTGGAAATGCCAGGAACTGCTCACGCCGGCCGACATCGAAACCTACCTGGTCTGTCCGTACTGCAACGCCCAGTTGGAACGTTGCGCCGATACGGAAGATTTCGCCATCGAACCGCTGGTCCAGCAGTGGATCAGCCGCTATCCGGCAATGCAGCCCGACAACCGCGGCCGGGCCTGACCTCAAAAATAACAGTCCATCCCGCCCGGGCGTTCGGCCCGCGCCGGGCGGAGCGTGACGCGGCGGAGCGGCGCCGGTCAAACCGGAGCGATTTTATTTCATTCGATCTCCAGTTCGGTGGAAACCGTCGTCAGGCAGTCGCAGCCGTTCTCCCGGACCTGCACCAGATCCTCCAGCCGCATGCCGCCCCACTCCGGATCATAAACCCCCGGCTCGACGGTGACTACCTCGCCGCCGGCCAGCGGCACCGAATTGCCGGGGCTCAAGCGGGGCGCTTCGTGGATTTCCAGTCCGACTCCATGGCCCAGTCCATGAAAAAAGCCGCAGTTCCGGCCGTCCGGACGCTTCCAGGTCGGGAAACCGGCTTTTTCGAGAATTTCGGCCGCCAGCGCATGGATCTCCGACGGAACGGCGCCGGCTTTCAATGCCGCTTTGGCGCTCTCGCGGGCGTCCAGCACGGCGGCAAACGCCGCCCGCACCCGACCGGAAGCGCTTCCCTTGACCAGCGTACGAGTCAAATCCCCCCAGTAACCGGTCGATTGCAGCCGCGGAAAAATATCCATGACAATCGGCGCATGGGCATAGAGAACGCCGTTGCCGCGGTTGTGCGGCTCCGCGCCCTGACGCCCACCGGCGACAATCGTCCCGCCCGGCAGCGCGCCGCGTTTGACCTGTTCCAGATCGATGGCGGTGCGGAGGCGTTCGGAAGTCAACGGTTCGCCTTCCCAGTAAAGCATGTCATCCCGGCCGATTTCGGCGGCGGCGATGATCGTCCGGGCCCGCCGGTAGCCGGCTTCCCCGGCCTGCTGCGCCAGAGTGATTTCCATGACCTCGGCGCTGCTCTTGTACAGTCGTTCCGGGAAAAAGCCGCCGGCAACCGGAGTTACTGTCAGGCCGTCCTGCCGCAGCCGGTCGGCCAGCTGCAGCGGAAAATCACCGGGCGTCTCGAAATGCCGGATGCCGCGCGCCGCCGCCAGCGCCAATATCTGGTCGGCCGGATGGCGGGAAGCGGAAAAAACGGTACTCTCGTACACTTCAACGCCCGGCTTCACCTGCTGCTTCGCCCGGTCATGCTCCAGCGCGGACACCAGAATGCCCGCCTGCTCCCCATCGTGAAAATAAATGAACGGATCGGCCGCCATGAAGCCGGTACCGTAAAGCAAATCGGCCGAACGTTCACTGCCATCGACAATCAATTGCGCCTTTTTCATCATGATTCCTGACTCTTTCGTTCCGGCTGCCGCTTGCAAAAAGCCGGCGACAGCCTATTTTTAATAGTATAGCTGTCATTGATCAATTCAACAAGGGAAAAAGAAGTAAAAAATGCCAACCTTCCTCTTCTATCTGTTCACCATTCTGGGCGCCTACCTGTTTGGTTCGATTCCGTGGGGATATCTGATCGGCCGGCTTTACGGCAAAGACATCCGCAAACTGGGCAGCGGCAACATCGGCGCAACCAATGTCACCCGCTCAATCGGCAAACTTCCGGGCCGGCTCTGCTTCGCGCTCGACGCCCTCAAAGGATTCCTGCCGGTCTTTGCCGTCTCCCAACTGCTCCGGCACCAGCTCTGCAGCGACCCGTGGGGCTGGATTCAGATCGCGGCGCTGGCCGGCAGCGTCGGCGGCCATATGTTCAGTTGTTTCCTGCATTTCAAGGGCGGCAAAGGAATTTCCACCGCCGCCGGCGCGGTACTCGCGCTGTCCCCCTATGCGGTGCTGATCGCCGCCGCAGTCTGGCTGATCGCCTTTCTGGCCTGGCGTTACGTTTCGCTGGCCAGCATCGCGGCGGCGGCGGCGCTGCCGCTGAGCGCGACCATCATCGACGCCTATCACCTCTATCCGCATTCGAACGTCACGCTCGGCGGTTTTTATCTGCTGTCGCTGGCGGCGATCCTCAAGCATTTATCCAACCTGAAACGGCTGTTGAACGGAACCGAAAACCGTTTTCAAAAAAAATCCAAGACCCCGGAGAAATGACATTATGAAAATCAGCGTATTGAGCGACGGCGCCTGGGGCAGTGCTCTGGCGATGGTGCTGTGCGGCAACGGTCACCAATTGACCATCTGGGGGCCTTTTCCGGATTATCTGGCCCAAATGGAGGCAACCCGCAGCAATCCGCGCTTCCTGCCGGGCATCCGCTACCCGGACGGCATCCGCTTCGAAGCGGATATGAAAACGGCGGTCGCCGGAGCCGAATTGATTTTACTGGCGACGCCGACCCAATACCTGCGCGGCGTGCTGCAGCAGTTCAAACCGTTTTTTCAACCGGACCGGCAGCTCGTCGTCAACGTCGCCAAAGGCATTGAGGACGGCAGTTGGCGGCGGGTCAGCGAAGTGGTTCAATCCGAACTCGGCGACAGCCGCTATGTGGTGCTGTCCGGCCCCAGCCACGCCGAAGAGGTCTCCCGGCAGGTGCCGACCGCGGTGGTCGCCGCCGCCCGGCAGCCGGAGTGGGCAAGCCAGGCGCAGCAACTGTTCATGAACGATTATTTCCGCGTTTACAGCGGTGACGACCCGATCGGCGTCGAACTCGGCGGCGCGTTGAAAAATGTCATGGCCATCGCCGCCGGCATCATCGACGGCATGCAGCTCGGCGACAATCCGAAAGCGGCATTGATCACCCGCGGCATCGCCGAAATGAGCCGGCTGGGCGAAGCGCTCGGCGGCCGGGCGGAAACCTTCGCCGGCCTGAGCGGCATCGGCGACCTGATCGTCACCTGCTGCAGCGGACACAGCCGCAACCGGCACGTCGGCGAGGAGCTCGGACGCGGCCGGAAGCTGCCGGAAATCATCGAAGCGATGGGCTTGGTGGTCGCCGAAGGCGTCCGCACCGCGCGCGGCGCTTACACGCTGGCGCGCAGCCGGCAGGTCGAGACGCCGATCATCGACCAGATCTACGGGATTCTTTATGAAAACCGCGAACCGGCGCTGGCGATCCGGGAGCTGATGACCCGCTCGGCCAAAGCGGAACGCTTCGGCTGAGCGGCTGGCCGGCAGGGGCGGACCGAACGGCATACACAATCACTCTTCGTCGAGTTTGATATCGGCAATCGAATCGAACACTTCGTTCGGCCGGTAGGCGAAATGACGGAGGTCTTCTTTTTTGGTATTGCCGGACAGCACCAGGATGGTCCGGTAGCCCATCTGGACGCCGCCGAGGATGTCGGTGTCCATCGTATCGCCGATGATCGTCGTCTCGGCGGTGCTCAACTCGAGCTCCTTGCGTGCTTCCCGCAGCATGATCGGACTCGGTTTGCCGACGCTGAACGCTTTGACGCCGGTGGCGATTTCCAGCATGGCGGCAATGGCGCCGCAGCCGGGCCGCATGCCGGTGGCGGTCGGGCAGTTCGGGTCCGGGTTGGTGGCGATCAGCCTGGCGCCGTTGAAAATCATGTTGACGGCGCATTCGACCGCTTCCATGTTGACCATCCGCCCTTCCCCGACGACGACATAATCCGGATCGTGGTCGACGACGGCATAGCCGTTGAAATGCAGCGCATACAGCAAACCGCCCTCGCCGATGACGAAGGCGGTGCCGTCCGGTTTCTGGCTTTTCAGAAACCGGGCGGTGGCCATGGCGCAGGTAAAGACGTTTTTCTCGGCAATCTCGAAACCGAGCCGGTTCATCTTGATGGCGATATCGCGCCGGGTGCGCTGGCTGTTGTTGGTGAAGAAGGTAAACGGAATTTCCTTTTTCACCAGGGTATTGATGAATTCACGGGCGCCCGGAATGACCTCTTTGCCCCGGTAAACCACACCGTCCATGTCGATTAAGAAACCTCGTTTCATACGGCACCTCCTGCTGAGTTGAACAAGTTGTCCGTTGGATAATGAGCAGAAGCCATGCCAGTTCATGCCGGAAGTGGCCTTCCCCGGGAAGAAGCCGGACAGGGATTGTCCTGGATACGACAATTTCCGTCCGTTTTCACGGCAGAATAAGGACAAAAATGTAAAACAATCGTCGATACGGCGATTTTACCGGATCACGATTTGCAAAATGTCCATTGGAATTGTATTTTATGAATCTACATGAAAACCGACAACTGTTAACACGGCAGCCGTTTGCGCGGCGGGCCCGAGGTACCGATCGCAAAAGTGAATGAATCTTCCCCGGTAGTCGTTCCCCGGGATTTCACCTTCGGAATGACCGACGCTGACGCATTGCGGCTGGATTGCGGCCGGAAGCTGTTCAACGTCAATATCCGTTATGAAACCTACGGTACGCTGGCGCCGGACAGGGGCAATGCGATTCTGATCGAACACGCGTTGTCCGGAGATGCGCATGTCGCCGGGGTTCATTCCCCCGACGATGCCAAGCCGGGCTGGTGGGACGCGATGATCGGTCCCGGCAAACCGATCGATACCGACCGTTATTTCGTCATCTGCAGCAACGTCATCGGCGGCTGCTCCGGTTCGACCGGACCGCGTTCGATCAATCCGCACACCGGCAGACTTTACAATATGGATTTCCCGGTCATCACCATCGCCGACATGGTGCGGGCGCAGAAACGGTTGATGGACCATCTGGAAATCCCCAGATTCCTGGCGATCATCGGCGGTTCGATGGGCGGAATGCAGGCGTTGGAATGGTCGATCCTCTATCCGGAGGCGGCGGACAGCATCATTCCGATCGCCACGACGGCGCAATTGTCGCCGCAAAGCATCGCGTTCGACTGGGTCGGCCGCGAAGCGATCAAATACGATCCGAACTATTGCTGCGGCAATTACGGCGACCAACCGCCGGAATGCGGCCTGGCGACCGCCCGGATGCTGGCGCACATCACCTACCTGAGCGACGAATCGATGAGCCGCAAATTCGGCCGCGGTTTGCAGGAAGGCGACGATTATTCGTTCGACTTCAAGCGCGACTTCGCGGTGGAGAGCTATCTGGAATATCAGGGCCAGCGGTTCGTCGAGCGGTTCGACGCCAACAGTTATCTGTACATCACCAAGGCGATGGATTATTTCGACCTGGCCGCTTCGGCCGGCGGCGACCTCGGCCGGGCGTTCGCCGCCGCCCGGGCGGCGTTCCTGGTCGTCGCCTTTTCCAGCGACTGGCTGTTCCCGACTTCGGAATCGCGGGCGATCGTCCGGGCGCTGCTCGAAAACGACCTGGACGTCAGCTTCTGTGAAATCGAATCGAGCTACGGTCATGACGCGTTTCTGCTGGAAATCGAGGTGCTCGGCAAGATGATCGCCGATTTCCTGCGCAACCGGATGGAGGAACGGCATGGAAACTGACAGTGAACACAAAACGCTCAACGAAGTTTTCGCCGATCTCGAAGAGCAGATGATGACCGAATTTTTCGAGCAGCGTCACGATCTGCACGCCATTTCGCGGCTGCTGCCGGAAAAAGCCCGCATCCTCGACCTCGGCTGCGGCGACGGACTCTTTTTGAAATATCTGAAAGTCAAGAAAAATATCCGACCGCTCGGCATTGAAATCGACCAGGCGAAAATCATCGAGTGTATCGCCAACGGCGTCTCGGTCATCCACGGCGACCTGGATCACAAGCTGGATTTCGCCCGGGACGGCAGTTTCGACTACGTCGTCCTGAGCCGGACGCTGCAGGAAGTCAAGCGTCCGGATAAATTGTTGACTGAAATCGTCCGGGTCGGCAAACGGGCGCTGGTCAGTTTTCTGAACTTCGGCCACTTCGCCAACCGCTGGCAACTGGCCGTTCACGGCCGGATGCCGTTGAGCGGCAGCCTGCCGCACGCCTGGTATGAGACGCCGAACATCCACCTCGGCACACTGAAGGATTTCCGCGAATTGTGCCATTCGCTGGAGATCGAAATCATCTGCGAAGTGCCGATCGGCCGCAACGGGCGCTCGTCGACCCATCTGTTCGCCAATCTGTTCGCACACAGTTGCGTTTTCGAGCTGAAGCATAAATAATTCCGGTCCGCTTTTTCTTACCGTATTCCAACAAAACAGCCTTTTTTCACCCTGCTTGCCGCCGGCCGCACCGCATTTTTCGCCGATTGCTAATACGGCTCTAACATTCTCCTAACAATCGACTCCTATAGTAATGGCTGTCGCGAGAGAAAAAAACAAAGGAGATGGTATGATAAATAACTGACGTTCGCGGAATCAGCTTTCTGCGTGTAATTTATGGCGATTAACTTACACGTTTGGAAGCGGACAGGTTGCAGACTGAATGTTTCAATGAGGCGCATCAGAAACGATGACGACCCCGGAAAGGAGATTAGTCAGATCTGTAAACCAGAGCGCCACCGTAGAGAGCGACTGATTAATCGACTACTCTGTATGGGAGGATGGTGAGGCCGTGACAGCAGTTCCGCTTCGATTCGTGAAAAACGAATGGAGGCAGAGAATGATGACAAGTTTTGTTGGAGTGGATTTGCACCGGAACAATTTTACTTATTGCATCCGGGTAAATGGGGAAGAACGGAAAATCGGCAAGTGTGAGATTACCGAACTGAAGGGCTTTGCCGCAATGCTCGGTCCGAACACGGCGATGGCGGTGGAGGCGACCGGAAATACGTTCATGTTTTGCAGCTCGCTGAAAGCTCATGTCGGGCGACTGGTGGTGGTGAATCCATCACAGTTCAAAGTCATCAGCATGTCCACCAAAAAGACGGACAAACATGACGCAAAAGTGTTGGCGGAGTTCCTGGAAAAGGATATGCTTCCGGAGGTAAGAGTGAAAGACGATTTGCAGGCGAAAATTTCAAGTCTGACGCAGACCAGGGAAAAACTGGTTCAGTTGCGTACCGTATTGAAAAACAAAGTCAACAATCTGTTAGCAGCTAACTTCATCGTGCTGAAACGGGAAGAACTGTCCACGGAGAAAGGGCTTTTGAAAGCATTGAGTTATCACTTCGACCCGATCACCGACACGGAAATGCTGGTGGTTGTCGAACAGATTCGCAGTCTGAACAAAAGCATTGAAAAACTGGATAAGGCGATTGAGGATCACGGCAGCAAGATGGACGGCTTCGACAACCTGAAATCCATCAAGGGAATCGGCTCGAAAGGTGCGGCGATCCTGTTGGCAACCATCGGCAATATCGCTGATTTCCGATCGGCAAAGCAGTTGGCCGCTTATATCGGAATCGTCCCCAGAGTGAGCAATTCAAATGACACGGTTTGCCACGGAAGAATCACGAAGAGCGGCAGCAAGATCGCCAGAACCGCTTTGGTGCAATGCGCTTTGATCGCCAAACGCTACAGCCCGTATCTCAATGCCTTTCATGAATCGGTAAAAAGTCGGCGGGGAGGTGCGAAAGCCAATATCGCCTTGGCTCGCAAATTCCTCGATATCGTGTATAGAACATTAAAAAACAATTGGATGTTTGAGAATTTTACTCAATTCAAGCTCGTAAAAAATTGAGTTTTTCTCGACATCGAAGTGGAAATTTATCATGGGAGACAGCAACTTATGAAAAAATATCGCTGGATGGCCGCACTGCTGGCCGGCATGTTCGGAACCGGAATGGCAGCCGCCGAGACCGTGATCAACGCCGCCGGCGCCAGTTTCCCGGCGCCGGTCTACCAGGTCTGGACTTACCAATACGGCGAAGAACACCGGGATGTCCAGGTCAATTACCAGTCGATCGGTTCCGGCGCCGGCCTGAACCAGATCAAGGCCGGCACGATCGATTTCGCCGGCAGCGACAACCCGCTGACCGCCGAAGAGCTCAAAGCGGCCGGCCTGGTCCAGTTTCCGATGCTGACCGGCGGCGTGGTAGTCATCTACAACCTGCCCGGCATCAAAAACAATACCCTGGCACTGGACCAGGCGACGCTGGCCGGCATTTTCCTCGGCAAAATCAAAAAGTGGAACGATCCGGCCATTCAGAAACTGAATCCGGGCCTGAAACTGCCGAAATTGCCGATCTCGGTCGTCCACCGCGCCGACAGTTCCGGCACCACCTTCATCTTCACCAATTATCTGAGCAAAATTTCCGAAGAGTGGGCCAACAAGGTCGGTTGCGGCCCGGCAGTCAAGTGGCCGGTCGGCATCGGCGGCCAGAAGAACCCGGGCGTCTGCAACAACGTCGCCAAAAGCATCGGCGCCATCGGTTATACCGAATACACCTATGCGCTGGAAACCAAACTGGCAATGGCCAGGTTGAAGAACCACGACGGCAACATCGTCAGCGCCGAACTGGAAAGCTTCACCGCTTCCAGCGCCAACGCCGATTGGAACAATGCGCCGGGCTTCTATATGGTACTGACCGACCAGCCCGGCGAAAAGAGCTGGCCGATCACCGGCCTGACTTATATCGTGCTCAAAGCCGAACAGAACGATCCGGCCAAATGCGACGCAATGCTCGATTATTTCAACTGGTGTCTGACCGACGGCGCCGAAGTGGCGGAGAAACTGCACTATGTAGCGCTGCCGGACTCCCTGTGCGACAAACTCCGTCAGCTCTGGCAGCAACAATTCAATTGGCAGCCCTAACCCCGGCAGGACCTGGCTATGATCGATCGAAAGCGTTGTTTGCCGAGCGGACGCTGGCTGGACAGAGGCTTCATGAGCTTGAGCGTCCTTTGCGCCTGGCTGCCGCTGGTGGTGATGGCCGGCTTTTTCCTGCAGTTGCTGGTCAGCTCCCTGCCGGTCTGGCGTGAATTCGGCTTGTCGTTCATCTGGTCGACGGAATGGGACCCGGTAGCCAACCATTACGGCGCGTTCAACGCGCTGGCCGGTACGGTGGTGACGACCGTCATCGCGCTGGGGATCGCCATTCCGTTCGCCTTCGTCACCGCCTTCTATCTGGTCGACGCCCGGCCGGGAATCGCGGCGGTGCTGAGCCAGGCGATCGACTTGCTGGCCGCCATTCCGAGCATCATCTTCGGCATGTGGGGCCTGTTCATCCTGGTGCCGATCATGCAGAACTACGTCATGCCATTTCTGGTTGAAACCCTCGGTTTGGGGCAATTGCCGTTCGTCGGCGAATATTACAACGGCTTCGGGTTCCTGACCGCCGGCCTGATCCTGGCGTTGATGATTCTGCCGTATATCTGCGCGGTGATGCGCGACGTTTTCAAAATGGTCCCGAACGTGCTGCGGGAATCGGCTTACGGCATCGGCTGCACCAAATGGGAAACCGCCTGCGATATCGTCATGCGCTACGGCGCCCGCGGCCTGCTCGGCGGCATTTTCATCGGCCTGGGCCGGGCGCTGGGCGAAACGATGGCGGTGCTGTTCGTCATCGGCAACATCCAGCAGATGCCGGATTCGCTTTTTTCCTGCGGCACGACCATCGCGGCGACGCTGGCCAACAACTTCGCCGAAGCTGACGGCATGATGCGCGCCGCGCTGTTCGGCATGGGCCTGCTGCTGCTGCTGCTGTCGCTGGCCGTGCAGATCGGTGCGCAATACTACCTGGTGGCACTTGGCCGTAAAATGGGGAAACGTTAAATGAACAACCGGAAAAAAAGACCTTTATTCTGGCGGAAACTGTCCGACCGGCTCATCCGGCTGCTGTCGGTCGCGGCGGTCGCCGTCGCCGTGCTAGCGATGCTGTGGATTCTGGCCAGCGTGGTGAGGCGCGGTGCGGCGGTCATCGACCTGACCTTCCTGCTGGAGCCGAGCAAGCCGGCCGGCGTTCCGGACGGCGGTATCGCCAACGCGCTGCTCGGCACCGTCTGCATTACGCTGACGGCGGCAATCCTGACCATTCCGCCCGGCATCCTCGGCGGCATCGCGCTGGCGGAATTCGGCCGGGATTCCCGGACCGGCCACCTGATCCGTTTCGCCGCCAACGTCATGATGGGAATTCCGTCGATCATCGTCGGCCTGTTCGTCTATACGCTGCTGGTCGTACCGATGGGGGCGGCCTCCGGCCTGGCCGGCAGCGTGGCGCTCGGCATCATCATGTTTCCGGTGGTGATGCGAACCACCGAAGACATGCTGCTGCTGGTGCCGGATTCGCTGCGGGAAGCGGGGCTGGCCCTCGGCATGACCCGCTGCCGGGCGACGCTCTGCATCATCTTCCGGGCCTCGAAAAGCGGTTTGATCACCGGCATCCTGCTGGCGCTGGCCCGGGTGACCGGCGAAACCGCGCCGCTTTTGTTCACCGCCCAGTTCAGCAATTACTGGCCGAGCGGATTCTTCAGCGGCCCGACCGCCAACCTGCCGGTGCTGATCAACGAATACACCACCAATTCGCCGTACGAATCGATGCATGCCGCCGGCTGGGGAGCGGCGCTGGTCGTCACCGTCATCATCCTGCTCTTAAACATCAGCTGCCGCGTCTTATTCAAGGAGAAACAGCATGGACGCTAAACCAACCAATGCCGATAAAATCGTCGTCCGCAATCTCAATTTCTATTACGGTTCGACCCAGGCGCTGTTCGACAACAATATCGCAATCCACACCAATCAGGTGACCGCGGTGATCGGTCCCTCTGGCTGCGGCAAATCAACGCACCTGCGCGTCTACAACCGGATTTTCGAACTGTACCGGGACCAGCGCGCTTCCGGAGAGGTGCTGATTGACGGCCGCAACATCTTCGACGAAACGGTCGACGTACTGGAGCTGCGCCGCAAAGTCGGCATGATCTTTCAAAAGCCGCCCCCGTTTCCGATGTCGGTGTTCGACAACGTCGCCTATCCATTGAAGCTGCATTTCAAATTCAGGAAAAGCGAAATCGCCGACCGGGTGGAACAGGCGTTGCGCCAGGCGTCGCTGTGGGATGAAGTGCGCGACAAACTGAAATCCAGCGGTCTGGCATTGTCGGGCGGCCAGCAGCAGCGGCTCTGCATCGCCCGGGCCCTGGCGGCCGGGCCGGAAATTCTGCTGATGGACGAACCGACCAGTGCGATCGACCCGGTGGCCACCGCCAAAATCGAAGATCTGATCCTCGAACTGCAGAAACAGTTCACCATCGTCATCGTCACCCACAATATGCAGCAGGCGGCCCGCATTTCCAACTATACCGCCTTCTTTTTCCAAGGCCGGATCATCGAGTGCGACGTCACCGAGAAAATCTTCACGTCGCCGTCGAATCCGAAAACCGAAGAATACATCACCGGCCGTTTCGGCTGATCCGAACTGCCCAAACCCTCCAACCGGAGACCTTTTCATGAGAGCACACTTTTATAACGAAATCACCATGTTGCGGAATATGATCGCCGCCCAGGCCGCCGCCGTCGAAGAGGTGGTGCGGCAATCGGTTGAAGCGATTTCCCGCGGCGACGCCAAACTGGCGGCCGACCTGATCGCCGGCGACCGGCTGATCGATCTGGAAGAGATCAATATCGAAGAGGAATGTCTGAAGATTCTGGCGCTGCACCAGCCGGTTGCCGGCGACCTGCGCTATGTGATCACCTTCCTCAAGGTCAATTCGGAGCTGGAGCGCATCGGCGACCTGGCGGTCAACATCGCCGAACGAACCGTGGATATCGTCACCTCGAACCCGGGCACCGAAATAGCGGCGGATATCGACTTTCTGCCGATGTGCAACGAAGCGCGCTCCATGCTGACACTGGCGTTGAACGCTTTGATCGACCGCAACACGGCGGAGGCGCTGAAAGTGATCCGCCACGACGACGTCGTCGACGATCAGTTCAAAAAATCCTTCGAACGGTTGCGGCAACTGATCGCCGCCCATCCGGTGGCGACCGACTATTATTTGAATTTGCTGAGCGTATTCCGCAACCTGGAACGGATGGCGGACTGCGCGACCAACATCGGCGAGGACGTCATTTACCTGGAAAGCGGCAAAATCGTCCGCCATGAAAATCTCAGCGAAGTGAAATAACGGCGGCAGCAAATCAATGGAGCTGCCGCCCGACGCAACCGGGCGGCAGCTTTTGACTCATTCACTCTTCCGGGAAACGATAATTTTCCCCGTAGCCGTAATGTTCGGCGACATAATCGACATCCTTGTCGCCGCGGCCGCTGCAGCAAACCAGGATCGCCCCGGTTTCCATCTGTTTGGCCAGTTTCATCGCATAAGCGACGGCATGGGCGCTTTCCAGCGCCGGAATGATCCCTTCGTAACGCGATAATTTGAAGAAAGCGTCCACCGCCTCCTCGTCGGTCGCCGTCACATATTTCACCCGGCCCAAATCGTGCCACAGCGCATGTTCCGGACCGACCGACGGGTAATCCAGCCCGCTGGCGATCGAATAGACCGGCGACGGCTGGCCGTCCTTTTCCTGCAGCAGATAACTTTCGAAACCGTGCAGCGCCCCCAGTTTGCCGAACGTCATCGACGCGGCATGCTGGCCGACGCCGCTGCCGATTCCCAGCGGTTCGACGCCGTAGATATCGACCGGATCGGCCAGGAAACCGGAAAACATGCCCGCCGAATTGCTGCCGCCGCCGACACAGGCGCAGACCGCATCCGGCAATATGCCGGTCATCTCCAGGAACTGTTCGCGCGCCTCGACGCCGACGCACATCTGGAAGTCACGCACCATCAGCGGAAAAGGATACGGACCCACCACCGAACCGATGCAGTAGATCGAATCCTGGTAAGAACGCAGATAAGACTCAAACGCCGAATCAACCGCTTCCTTCAGGGTTTTCAAGCCGTGGGTCACCGGCACCACCCTGGCGCCGAGGATTTTCATGCGCGTCACATTCGGCGCCTGCTTGGCAATGTCGACTTCCCCCATGTGGATTTCGCATTCCAGCCCGAAATAAGCCGCCGCCGTCGCCAGCGCCACGCCATGCTGCCCGGCGCCGGTCTCGGCAATCAGCCGTTTCTTGCCCATGAATTTGGCCAGCAGCCCCTCGCCCATACAGTGGTTGAGCTTGTGGGCGCCGGTATGGTTCAAATCTTCGCGCTTCAGGTAAATCTGGCACTCGCCGAGCTTGCGCGACAACCGGTCGCAATGGTACACCGGCGTCGGGCGGCCCTGGAATTCACGCCGGATCCGGCGCAATTCGTTGATGAACTGGGCCGAGTGGCAGATCGCCTGATAGGCCTTGGTGATCTCTTCGAAAGCCGGGCGCAACGCTTCCGGTAAAATTGCCCCGCCGTAAGGCCCGAACCGGCCGTCCCGATCCGGATAGTTCTTGAAATAAGTCCGATAATCCATAACCTCTCATCTCACTGTTCGCCGTTTCCGGCAATTCAAAACCAATTTATTGTTCTTTTTCGTCAATGGCCAGTTCGCGCGGCCGGACAATGCTGCAGAAATCCGAACTCTGATCGGTCAGCGAGTGGCGCCCGAGGAACACCACCAGATCGTCCCGATCGATTTTTTTGTCTTCGAGCAGCCGTTTCACCGGCACCTGCACCAGGTCGGTGAAATTCTCCTGGTAATCGCGATGCAGCGGACAGACCCCGTAGCTCAGCGTCAACTGGCGCACCACGCCGGGATTGTAGCTGAAGGCGTAAATCGGCACCGAACCGCGATAGGCCGCGCACATCCGCGGCGACCGGCCGGTCGCCGTATTGCAGATGATCGCCCGGATCGGCAGTTTCGACGGCGATTGCAGCGCCGTCTTGACCAGATAGGCGCTGACCGCGTCGCGCGGCGCTTCAATTTCATCGATGCGGGCGAACAGCTTACTGGCGGTCCGTTCCGTTTCCAGCAGAATCCGGGTCATCATCGCCACCGATTCGACCGGATATCTGCCCTGCGCCGTTTCGCCGCTGAGCATCACCGCGTCGCTGCCGTCGAACACGGCGTTGGCGACATCGCTGACCTCCGCCCGGGTCGGCCGCGGATTGTTCTCCATGCTCTGCAGCATCTGCGTCGCGGTGATCACCGGTTTGCGGCGGCGCATGCATTCGTAAATCATATGCTTCTGAATCAACGGAATTTCCTCAAGCGGAATCTCGATGCCCAAATCGCCCCGCGCCACCATCACGCCGTAAGCGACGTCGAGGATCGAGCTCAAATTATTGACGCCCTGGCGGTTTTCGATCTTGGCGATAATGCCGATCGGGCTGTCGCTGGTGTCGAGAATGCTCTGTACCGCCATGACGTCGTCACGGCTGCGGACGAAGGAGTGGGCGATGAAGTCCAGTTTGTTTTCGATGGCGAAATCGATGAATTCCCGGTCGCGGGCGGTCAGGGCCGGCATGTTCATCTCGACGCCGGGCACATTGACCGATTTATGATTGCGGATTGTGCCGTCGTTGAGCGCCCGGCATTTCAGCACCCGACCGACCTTGCGGTCGACGATCAACTCCACCTCGCCGTCGTCGATCATGATCCGGCTGCCGGCGGGAATTTCGTCGACGAATTTGTTGTAGTTGACCTGAAAGCCGCTGCCGGGCGCCACCGTACCGGAGGAGACGTCGACGACGGCCTCTTTGGCCACCGGCAGCGGATCGTTCAAATTGCAGGTCCGGATATTCGGCCCCTTGGTATCGATCATGATGGCGATATCGTCGGAAACCTGCCGGATGTTGTTGACCATCAGCGCGGCATCTTCCAAACTCATATGGGCGGTATTCAAACGGGCGACATCCATGCCGGCCGCGTGCAAGCGGCG
Organism: Victivallis sp. Marseille-Q1083; assembly: GCF_903645315.1. Taxonomy (NCBI): domain Bacteria; kingdom Pseudomonadati; phylum Lentisphaerota; class Lentisphaeria; order Victivallales; family Victivallaceae; genus Victivallis; species Victivallis sp. Marseille-Q1083. The sequence goes on along the minus strand of NZ_CAHJXL010000001.1, from coordinate 2,665,747 downwards.
CAGAAAATCCACTTCGCAGTTCATCGTCGAAATGGTCGCGACGATCTTGGTTCGTTTCATTCGAGACATTTTTCACTCCTCAATTCTTCGCCTGAAATCATGTAGGTTATCATCCCTTATAACATACATGATAATTCGCAAATTCCCATTTGCGCCGGCAGGATTTTACCAATTTTCAGGATTCCACCCTCCGGACGCCTCCAACCCTCGAATCACGCTCCAAGCACCGAACGCCGTTCCGCCCCAATGCGGGCGACCGCCCCCGAACAAATCCCGGTAATCCTGCGCCGCCTCGCCGGGAAAGCGGTAGAGCTCCTCCGGCAACCGGCATGGCCACTGCGGACAGGCGGCGCACTGGGCGCACCGCAACCCCGCTTCGGCCATACAGCCATTGCAGCGGATATTCTCCGCGGCAATCTCCGGGGACAGATAATGTTCCCACCAGTCGGCGGCAACCTGTAGTGTTGCCGGCTCATCCAGACGCATGGCGATGAATGCATCACAACGGCTGTCCATCAGGCCGCAATCTGAATCGCCGTCCCTTCAGCTTCCCTGCGCTGGCCGGCCTGATCCCTTCAAAGCGCCATTTCGACATTCGCTTTTTCAGCCTCCTCCGCCGTGAAGAAGGCCCGCGGCCGCAAATGCAGTTTCCCGCCCACCCAACCGGCCGGAAAGGTCGCCAGCAGTCGATTGAAAACGGAAACATTGCCGTTGTAAAGCCGCCGGGCGGCCCGCAACCGTTCTTCCGTCTCGCGGACCGCCGTTTGCAGCTCTTTGAAATTCGCGCTGGAACGCAGATCCGGATACGCCTCGACCAATTCCGCAATCTGCCGGGAAACTTCATCCATCCTCCGGCAGGCCAGGCTCCGGCCATTCACATCCATTCCCCGCCGCAGTTCGACCAGGCTGGACAACGCTCCGGCCTCACGTTCGGCGTATTTCCGGCATAGCGCGACCATTTTCGTCAACAGATCGTAACGTTTGGTCAACGCCACCTCGATGCCGGAATCGGTCTCCTCGATTTTGACCAGCAAAACCCGGAAACGATTCACCACCGCGATGTACCACAGGCAGACGCCGACGATTACCGCCACTGCAGCGATGACCAAAACCACTCCCAACATCTTCGTTTTCTCCTTTTTTTCATAAATACGGGCGATCAAGAAAAGCCGTCATCAAATTCAGTTCCCGCGCAACTTGGCGCGTTCTTCACGCAAGGCCTGCGCCTGAGTCCCGAAATGCGCCTCAGCCTGCAGCCCGCTCAACCCATACAACCGATGCCCGACAACTGAAAGAACAATACCCTCAACCATCTGGTTGTCAACCGGTCCAAACCGCACAACGGCAAAATTTCGTTCATTTTTACGCTTCGCAGTTTCGCCGGACTGGCCGGCAAGCGCAAAATTTCCAGGCCATTCCCGCCGCGGCTGATTGATTTTCTGAAAAAACCGGCTATACTCGTTACCATTGCAGACAAACTCTTTCAATTGCGTAAAAATAAGAAAGACTCCGGGAGGATATCACATGAAAATCGACGGACGGCGTTTCTACCGGGCGGCTCTGTTCTTGCTCGCGGTGATTTTCACCGCCAATGTCTGGGCGGACAATCTGCTTGACAACGGCGATTTCCGGGAGGGTAAAAACCACTGGCAGGATTATTTCAACGGCGCCGACCTCCATTCCCGGGACGGCATTCATTTTGTCCGGATGACCAATCCGACCGGCTCCGGCATTTACGGCCTCTATCAGGATGTCGTTTTCGACGAACCTTATCAGGCCACCTTACGGCTCTCCGGCCGGACCCGCCAACACGGACCGGTCCGTTTCGGGCCGGATTTTCCTTTCTACTACGGCTGCCGTCTCGACTGCGAACTGATCGACGGCAGTTCATTCAGCGAACTGGACCTCGCCATCCGGCCGGCGGAACAAGCCGGCTGGCAGACCTTTGCCAAGGAGTGGCAGCCGCCGCTGCCGGTCAAAAAAGTCCGGGTGTACGTGCTCTTCTGGAATCTGTCCGGCGAAGTGGATTTCACCGATCTGGCGCTGGAAACGCCGCCGCCGCGTTTCGTTTACTGCCAGGCGGCCGCCAACCTCTTCGGCCCCGGTTCCCTGGAGGTGCGCGCCTATTCGCCCGAAGCGGCCGACTGGCGCGCCGAGCTGCTCCAGGGGACAAAAGTCCTGGCCGCCAGCCAGGGCAGCGGGCCGGTTCGCCTGTCGCTGCCGGCCGATCCGGAACGGGCCGGATTGACGGAATATCAATTGCGCCTGACCGGCAGCAATCCGCAGGGCGCTCTCCAGTTCACCGAATCGCAGACCGTTCACCCCGTCCCCGCCTCCCGGCCGGCTCCGTCCTTCATCGCCTGGCTGCAGAATTCGATGCGGCGGGTCTACCCGTCTTCGCTGCCGGATTCCGCCGATCCGGCCGCCGGACGGCTGCTGGCCGCCGGCAATGAATACGAATCCTTTCAGGTTGCGCTGCTGGCAGCCCCCGGCCGGGCACCAGAACCTGTCCGAGTCGAAATAACCGCTCCGGCCGATGATGCCGGCAATTCCCTGCCGCCGGATTGTGTCAAAACGTACCAGGTCGCCTGCGTACCGGTGCCGCGCCAACTGCTGCATCCGGCCGAAACCGAATCGATTCCGGACTGGTCGCCGGACGTTCTGCTGGAGCCGGAAAGCCTGTCGCTGGAACCGGGTTGGGCGCAGAGCCTCTGGGTCTGCTGTCACATCCCGGCCGGCACGCCGGCCGGCAACTATCACGGCACGGTCAAGTTGTCGGACGGCGATACGGCAATCGAAATCCCCTTCAGCATCGCCGTTCAGCCGTTCACGCTGCCGGCCCGTCCATCGTTCCGCACGGCATTCTTCAACTTGAGCCGTTTTGCCGACCACGCCTATTACCGGACCTTGTATCCAACCCTGGATTTCGCGGCCCTCGACGCCCGGCAGGACCAATTTTTCATCGACCACCGTCTGTCGCCGGTCTTTTTTTGGGATCACGTACCGGACTTCCGGCAGGACATTGAGCCCTGGCTTGATGAAATCAACGCATTCTGTCTGGCCTCCCTGTCGACCTTCGCGCCGGAAGTTTCGGGCGAACCGCCGAGTCAAGCGGCGCTGGAACACTTCAAACGGCAACTGCAGGAAAAAGTAGGTCCTTTGATCGAACAATGCCGGACAGCCGGCATTCTGGAGCGGGGATTCTTCTACGGCTTCGACGAAATGTCCCGCGATAAATTTCCGGCCATTCAAGCCTATATCGCCGCCGCCAGAGAGCTGTACCCGCAAATCCCGTTCGTCTCGACGCTGCGCTGCGCATTGACCGCCGAAGCGGCCCGGGCGGTCGGCGTCGATGAACTGGTCGTGTTCTGGCCCCGCTGCCGCCGCGACCAGATCGAACCGATGCAAGCGGCCGGAGTTCCGGTCTGGGGTTATGTGATGGCCAGTTTGCCGGACCAGTTTCCGCAATTCAACCTGCACAGCCCGCTGCTGGAAAGCCGGTCTATCTTCTGGCAGTGCTGGAATGAACAACTGGCCGGCCTGCTCTACTGGGGCGTCAACATCTGGTCCGGCACCAGCCTGACCGACCGGAACCCGCCGGGCCGGCGCAACGACCGACCGGTCCGGCACGGCGACGGCCCCCGAATCAACTGGTACGTCAACAACAATGTAGCGGATTTCCTGCACGGCGACGGACGGCTCAGTTATCCGGGCCCGGACGGCGAAGCGCTGGACTCCGTCCGGCTGATGAACATCCGCGACGGCCTGGAAGATTATGAATACCTCAAACTGCATGCCGAACGTTTCGGCGAAGCCAGGACCCGGCAGCTGGTGAAAGCGGTGACCACCGATATCGACGAATTTACCCGCGATCCGGCGGTATTGCGCCGCATCCGGGCGGAAATCGCCGCCGAACTGAACCAGTGACCGCGCTTCCTTTCTCCGCGGGCGGATAAAAAACGGGGATTGAATCGCTTCAATCCCCGGAATTCCCGAATCTGCAACGGCTCAGTAATTCTTCGCTTCGATCTCGAAATAAGCCTTCGGATGCTTACAGACCGGACAGATTTCCGGCGCCTTGGTGCCGACGCAGATATGACCGCAGTTGCGGCATTCCCAGATTTTCACTTCGGAATCGAAGAAAACCCGGCCATCCTTCACCTTGGCCAGCAGCGCCTTGTAACGTTCTTCATGGCGTTTCTCGATTTCGCCGACCCGTTTGAACATCCGGGCGATGTCGCCGAATCCTTCGGCTTCGGCCTCTTCGGCAAAGCCCTTGTACATATCGGTCCACTCATAATTTTCCCCGGCGGCGGCCGCTTCCAGATTTTCCGCCGTCGTGCCGATGCCGTCCAGCAATTGGAACCACAGCTTGGCGTGTTCCTTCTCGTTGTTGGCGGTCGCCTCGAAGATCGCGGCAATCTGCTCGTAGCCCTCTTTGCGGGCCACGCTGGCAAAATAAGTGTATTTGTTGCGCGCCTGGGATTCGCCGGCAAACGCGGTTGCCAAATTCTGCGCCGTCTTCGTTCCTTTGAGTTCAGCCATGATCGTCTCCTAAAGTTGGGTTGAGTTCCATTGTAATCATTTTTAATAATGATTACTATTATTATAACTGTTTTTTCCCGGATGTCAAATCATTTCCTCCGGAAAAATGGATTTTTCAAGCAATCCGTTTGGAATTGATCAATTCGACGATCGCTTCCGGGTGGCCGACGCCGCGCATGCTGATTTCCACCTCGGCCGTGCCGGCGGTGCCGATGAAGATATCGCCGATGTGAAAGATACGCTGCCAGAAGCTCTGATGCATATTCACCGAACGGATATCGACGATCCGCACCTCCTGAATATGCTTCTCCAGCAATCCCTGGCGGGCGATGATGCGCTGGCTGGTGATCGTGTAGCAGTTGGAGCACACCTGCAAATAATAGAACGGCAACACCAGCAGCAGGAACGGCAGCAGCGCGGTCAGCGACCAGACCGCCGCCAGCCAGACAGCCAGTTTGATGCCCAGAAAAAGCACGGCATATACCGCCGCCGCGGCCAGCAGCGACAACATTCCCCAGCCGGCCAACGCCGGCCAGTAATTCCGCCAGGACAATTTGTTTTTTTCCAGTATCGTTTCCCCGATCATCAACATCGTCCGCTTCATCCTTTCTGTTTTGACCGCTCCGGCTCCGATCGGCGGATGCGGAAATAATTTTTCAACAATTTCAGCCGGTACAGCAATACCGCCCACCAGCGGTGCTGGCCGTAGCGCAGTTTTACCGTCAATTCATCCAGCAGACAGTGTCGGATGTTGCTGTCGGCCAGGCCGCCTTCACGGAAAAATGCGATCAATACCGGGCAATAGACGATCTGCAGACGATAATAATTGACGGCGCGGTACATGAAGTCATAGTCGGCCAGCAATTTGAGTTTGGTATCATAAACGCCGATCCGTTCGTAGACCGCTTTCGGACAGAACATCGAAGGATGCGGAGCAAAGGCGCCGATCCGGCGCTGCCGCGGCCGGAATCCTTTCACCCGCCCCAGCTTTTCGTATTGGACATCACCCCAGAAGATGACCCGGTCGAGCGCCCGGCCGGCCAGAGCATCCTCCACAGTCTGAAAAGCTCCGGGCAAATAATAGTCGTCGGCGTTGATGATACCGATGACATCGCCGGTCGCCAGCCGGATGCCCTTGTTCATCGCATCGTACAATCCGTCATCCGGTTCGCTGACCACCCGGGCCAGCCGGTCGCGATAACGGTCAATGACCTCCAAAGTACCGTCGGTCGAACCGCCGTCGATGATCAGATATTCCACGTCCGCCCGGCATCGCTGCTCCAGCACCGAACAAATCGTCTGCTCAATGGTAGAAACCGCATTCCAGACGACAGTAATGATCGACAACTTCACCGATGCATCCACTCCTGAACTGAATTACTTGATTCATTCAAAATACCGCCGCTCCGGCTCAAATGCAATCATTTGCCGGATTTTTTCACCTTTTTCATCGCATCCAGCAGTGCATTCTCCTTCCCGGCGGCGGGCGGGACAGTTTTCCTGGCCTCCGGTTCCGACGCCGGCGTTTTTTTCGCCGGCGGCACTTTGGCCTCCCGTTTGGCCAGGATCTTATGACGGCGGTGCGCCTGTTTCAGCATCGCCGACATCTCCGTGCCGCTCTGCTCCGGATCGCGCCGCGGTGCCGGCGTTTTGGGCGTCACCGCCGCTTTCGAACGCTTCCACCAATGGTGCAACATGCCGAATACCCCCAAACGCCGTTCCAGCACCTCCAGCAGCAACACCAGAATTGCCGCCGCCAGCAACCAGGAGCGCCACGACCGCACCCGGCCGCGGCTCGGCAGATCGTCCCAGATCCGGTCCAGATCCAGCCGTTCAATCCCGCCGGTCAGCCGGCAAAGCGACTCCAGACTCGCCTTGAAATCCGCCTTGTCCAGCGGCCGATACTCCGGCGAATAGGGCAGAATCACCGGCGGCAGCGTCTGCGGCGGCACATTCTCGATCAATACGGTCGCCAGCGTCGTCTCCCGGCCGGAAAGCGGCACATCGACCGCCAGCGTATCCGGGTCCAGCCATTGCATCGTCAACCGGCTGCTGCTGACCGGCCGCTCGCCGTCGCCGCGCATCACCACGACCTCCGGCAGCTTCCGGAAGGAATCGCTGTGCCGTTCCGGGTCGAGCAACAGCCGGATATGCTGGACGCCGCCCTCGGTCCGCTGGGTCAAAAGCATATTGTCCGGCAGACCGCCGGAGCGATAATCGGCAATGTAATCCGCCACCGAGGTCAGCAATTCGCCGGCCGCCGGCCACTGGACGAACGAGGCGGAATATTTGCCGTCCACCTCCCCGGTAAAAGCGGCCGCCCGGCCGAGCCCCACCTGCCACCAGGCCAGAATCGGCGCCTGATAACTGTCCTCGGTGACGATGCCGAGCTGGGCGCCCGGCCGCAGATAACAGAGGTTGTAGCCGTCGACGGAAAAGCTCTCGCCGAAACCGGCCGGCCGCAGGGTCCGGATCGCCCCGGTCAATTTCACCGCAGTCGGCTCTTCGACGAAAGTATTGCGCGCCACGACGATGGTGTCCAGCGCGAACAGCCGGGGCAATTCATCGGCCCGGTCGGTGAAAAAACAGCGGCCGCCGCCGCGGGCGGCGACATCCTGCAGAAACGCCGCATCGCTGTCGGTATCTTTGCCCAACCCGATGACGCTGACCGTCATCCCGGCCTGCGTGCATTGAAACAGCAGCTCCTGGTAATTGCCCGGTTCCTCGGCATCGGCCGCATCGGCGAATAAAATGATATGGCGGGTGCCGCTGTTCGCCCCGGACACCGTCTTGATCGCCTCCAGCAGACCGGTATAAACGAAGATGCCGCCGCCCATCGACTGAATGTCCAGAATTTTCTGCCGCAGCGAACCGACCACCGAAACCGGCAGCAACGGCACCACTTCGTGCGGTTCGGTATCGACGGCAAAGACGGCGATTTCATCGAGCGGCGAAAGCATATCCAATACTTCGACCGTCGCCAGATTGGCCAGATCCATTTTGGTCTTGCCGTCGCCGACCGACGCGGCCATGCTGCCGGAGCGATCCAGCGCCACCGCCACCGCCAGCGACATCTTGCGGTGTTCCCGGCGCAGCTCCATCGACACCGGCAGCACCTCCTCCAGCGGCGACTTGAAATAGCCGCCCAACGCAAACGAGTGCTGGCCGCCGGTCATCCACAAACCGCAATTGCCGTTGCGCACCATCTCGGCGATATTCTGCAGGCCGCTGCGGCCGATCGCATCGGCCATGACATTTTCGATGATGATACCGGCGTAGGAGGCCAGTTCGGCAACCTGGAAGGTCAACTGCTGCGGCCGCCGGACGACGACGTCCAGGCCGCTCTTCCGCAACACCCCCGCCAGGCCGGACGCTTCGGAATCGGTGATCAGCAACAACGGCCGCTGTCCCGCCGCCCGCACCAGGAAGCGCGCCTGATTGTTCTCCGGCCGCATATCCGGCACTTCGCCGCCGTCGATTTCGAAACGGTAGCGCGCCACCTGCGGTCCGGCAATCCGGTCTTTGAAATAAAAGCGGCTGCTGCCCTCCTCCAGTTCCAGTTCGCCGCTGGTGATCACCTGTTCATTGCGCAACAACGTATATTTCACCGCCATTTTCTGCGGCGCGCTCAAATGCAGCCCGACGGTAAAATATTCATCGACCGCGACTTCGCCGGGCGCATCCACCTCCAGGATCGCCAGATCCCCCTGCTGCATGCGCACCTGCCGCCGGAAATCGACCGGAATGTTCCGGGCCGCTGCCAGAGCGAACAAACCGGACGGATCGGCCCCGGTCCAATTGCCGTCCGACAACACCAGCAGCCGGCCGGAGCTGTCCTGCGGAATCAAAGCCAGAGCGCTCTGCACCGCCGCCTTCAGATTGGTCTGATCCCGGTCGAGAATGCTCTTGAAATCTTCGAAAACACCGGCCTCCGGCAGTTTTTCGACGACATTGCCGTTGGCGAAAGCCACCACTCCCAGCCGGTTGCCGCCGCTCTGCCGCCGTTCGATCAATTTGACCGCGTCGGCCTGCTCCTGAAGCTGGGCCGGCGTCATCGAGCTGCTGCGGTCGGCGACGACCACGACCACCCCCTGCCGGTCCGGCAGCCGCACCGACAAATCGGCCAGCGCCAGTACGATCAAAGTATACAAAATCACCCGCAATGTCGTCAGCGTCCGGCTGGGCAACGGATTCCAAATCATCAATGCCAGCAGCGGAAAAGCGGCCAGTAAAAATAACGCTTCGCCGAATATCATGCTCTGCCCTTCCGGTTCAGATACTGGTGCAGCGCCAGCACCGCCAACGCCGCCAGTATGAAGATAAAACTGATGTTCCAATAGTTGCGCTGCAGCATCGCCGGCAACATTTCCCCCTGCCAGTTGCCGGTCGTCTTTTCCCGCAAATCCGACTCGTTGAAATTCAACGCATTGACCTGGATGGTCCACCACGGCTTGCCGTCGGCATCCAGCCAGGCGTAGCGGCCGATCGGCAGCTCGGTCAATTCGAGCGCGCCGCCGACCACGGTAAAACGCTCGACTTCGCCGTCGGCGTACTCCAGCCTCGCCTCGGCCATCTGCGGCGGAAAGGTCAGGCGGATATTTTCACCGCTGCGGAAATTGTTCCGCACCGCGCCGGGCCGCCGGGACTGCACGGTATCGACCAGGTTGTAAATCAGCACCGGCCAGGCGGGCGTCTCCGCCAGCGTCGAAGTGTTGCTCTGGAGATTGGCGAACACTTCAAACTGATTGTTGTCGACATTGACCACGCTCAGCAACGGCGTTTTGCCGCCCATCACCAACGGAATTCCCGGCAGCGAACAGTCCTGGACGCCGCCCCAGATGACACCGGTCAAATCCAGCCCGTCGGTCAACGGATGGTTGCGGTTGACGGTGAACGGAGCGGCCAGCACCTGCGCCTTTCCTTCGGTGTTGATATAAAAAATACTGCCGTCGGCGGAACGCATCCGCTGCGGATCGACGGTGATCACCAGCTCGGCGTCCGCATCGACCAGTTCCGTCAAACCGGTGCTGGCCAGCGCTTCCAGCAACTGCCGCCGCAACGGCGACTCCGGGACATCCACTTCCACTTTCAACTGCGGCCGCTCTTCCGGCAGCAACCGGATGGCATTGTCGAACGGCAATGCGTCTTCGGTCGTCAACTGCAATTGGATTTCGCCGCTGCCGGCCGGCAAATCCAGCGTCAACTTGCGCAGTTCACCCGGCTGCAGCTCCAGATCATGCTTCAACGGCGGCGCCGTCGGCCGGTTCGGAAAACTGACGATCAGCGACGTCGCCTGCGCGGCCGAAGCGATATTGGCCACCACCGCCATCACCCGGCCGCCTTCCGGACGGTCGAGCCGGGCGGCATTGACCAGCGCCAGATTGGGCGCGGCGGCGCCGAGCGCCCGGAAATGCAGATTGTTCGGCAGATCGCTGCCGACTGGCGGCGCATCGGTAAAAACCCAGAGTTCCTGCTGTTCCCGGTCGAATTTCCGGGCCAGCGCCATCGCTTCAGCCAATTCGGCGCGCACTTCATCGGCAGTCCAATAATGCCGGACGGCGTTCAAGGCGATCTGCGGTTCGATGAATTCGCCGAGATTCCGCACCGTCGAACCGGCCAGCAGCAACCGGATGCGCCGGTTGCCGTGCGCCTTGATCAACTGGGTCACCTCCTGTTCCGCCCGGTCCCGGACCGTCCCGCGGTCCGACAGCCGGCGCTGCATCGAATAGGAATTGTCCAGCACCAGGGTCAGCGGCGCCGCCGCACTGTTGCGCGGCAACAACGGCAGAGCCGCCGCCAGCACCAGCAGGAGAATCACCAAGGCTTCCAGGAAAAAATTCAACGGCAGCGGCAGCCGGCTCAGTTTGAAGCCGCTGCGCTGCGATTTCAACTGATTGCGCCACAGGAACAACCCGGAAACCGGCTGCGCCTTCGACCGCCGGAACAAATAATAAATGACCAATAACAACAGCAGCGTCGCCAGCAACAGCAGCCACCCTTTATCCGCCCAGAATATCATGCCCGCGCCTTTCTCATACGTGTCGGATCAGTTCCGCCGCCAATAAACTTTGCAAATCGAATTTTTCCAGGAACTCCTCGGCGGTGATCAGCAGCAGCCGCGCGCCCGCCTCCCGGCAGGCCCGTTCCCAATTCTGCTGGTGCGTCGCCAGCGTCAGCCGGTATTTTTCCAGCGCGGTCGCATCGAGAAACAACTCATCGTGTTCGCCGCTTTCGACATCCACCAGCCGGATGTTGCCGTTCCAGCCCGGATCAAGATCCGCCCGGCCCAGAATCTGGATGACCACCAGTTCGGCGGCTTCTTCGCGCAATTTGCGCAGCACCGTCTCCGGCGGCGCGTCCCACAACAGATCGGTCAGCAGGATGCGGATGCCGCGATGCTGAAACGTACCGGTAAATTCATTCAGCGTCACCGACAGCGGCGCAATGCCGTCGAAGACCACCCCGTCCCAGTCCATCGGCGCTCCGCCGCCGTTGCGGACCGGCATCAACTGTTCGCGGCTCAGCCACACCCGGGTCAAAAAGCCGGAATTGCCGGCGCAAACCGCCAGCAGCGACGCCAGCGTCAGCAGCGCTTCCGCCTTGCCGCTGCCGGGCAGAGCCATCGAGGCGCTGCCGTCCAGGATCAAATCGAGCCGCGGATTGATCTCTTCCCGGTACATTTTCACGGTCAGATGTTCGGTTCTGGCATAGACGTTCCAGTCCAGGTTGCGCAAATCGTCACCGGGCTGGTAATCCCGGTGCTCCATGAATTCCAGCGAACTGCCGACCCGGCGGCCGAGTTTCACGCCCAATCCGCCGTCGGCAATGCCATGCTGCATGACGAAGACATACTCGCCGCCGATCGAGGCGCCCTGGACCAGAAATTTACGGTATTCTTCAGCAGTGGGCATCGTACGACGCCTCCTCCGGTTCCACCGGTTCGAAATATTCCCGGAACTGACGCCAGAAGTCCGGCAGATTCAACACCAGAAACACCAGCAGCCAGCCCCCGGCCGCCGCCAGCGCCACCTCGGAATCGCTCTCCATAAAGCCGATCGGCGTCACGCATCGCGCCACCATCGAATCCCCGGTAACCACCGTGCTCAGCACCGAAACGACAATTGCAAACACCGCGACGACAACCCAGGCGTGCGCCCCGGAGAAGGAACGCCAGCGCCGTTCCACCAGACGCAGCAGCAGCAAAGCCGCCGCGGTATAGGCGCCGATGTACATGAAAAAGCCCATCAGGTTGGCGGCATGGAATCTCGGGTCGAGTCCGTGCAGGCCGAAATAAAGCCCGAATGAACCGCCGCCCAGCAACAGCGCATAACAAACCCCGCCGGCCGAACCGCTGGACACCAGGAAATAAACGCACCGCAGCAGCGCGCTGTTCGGCAATTTCTGCAACACCCGCTTCGACTGCTTCAACCGCTCCATCACCGCCATCACCATCGTCAACGACGCCAGCGCCACCGACAGCACCAGCCAGATGTCCCAGCCGTCCGCCGGCAGCAGACCGAGCAATACCGGCAGCAGCGCTGCATCGACGACCAGGAAGGTGCTGCGCACCGGCAGCATCCGGTTGGCCGACGGCGGCAGCAGCGAAACCAGCGTCAGAACATAGCAGACGATAAAACACAGGATGCAGAAAATGCTGCAGGTCGTAAAAAACTCCAACATGCCGCGGGCATGATAATGCATCGTGCTGATCACCCCGACATAAGTGCTGAAAACGATGATGCCGCAAATCACCAGCGCGCCGCGCAGCACCCAACTGCCGAGCGTCCCGCACAACAGCAGAAATTGAGTGAGCACCAGCGAGATGCAAAAAGAAATCCCGATGAAGAACAGCACATCCTCCATCGCCACGCCGCGCAGATAGTAGCTGAGCACCAGCGACGGCAGACACAAACTGAACATCAGGAAGTTGAGCACCAGCACCGACAGGAATTTGCCGTTGATCAGCCGCGGCGCCGTCAGCGTGGTGATGTAAATCAGATCCATCGCCTCCGCCCGGCGCTCTTCGGCAAAACGCGAAGCGGCCGGATAGGCGGCGCCGAACATCGCGCCAAAAGTCAAAATCAGCAGCGACCAGCCGATGAATTCCCGCCCGACGCCCTCGTTGATGCTGGACATATTGACATTGGCCGCCACCACCGCAAAAACCAGCAGATTGACTATCAGCAGCAATCCGCAACTGGCCAGCAGCCCCCGCCCGTTGAAAGACTGCCGCATCTCCTTGACTACGATCGGATTGATCCAATCGTCGGCTTTCGCCCAATATTCCTTGAAATTCACGGTAAACTCCTATTTGATCATCGCCAGTAAAATCATGTAGGGAATCACCAGCCCGGCAATGCCGATGATCAGCACAGCCAGCGGCGGCACGAAAAACAAACTGACCGCCATGATCGGCACGAACTGCAGCAACAGCCAGATCAGTCCGCAACGCACCAGCCAGTTGCGGGTCCCGCCCAGCAACATCGAGCACAACGTCACAAACAGAAAACAGAACAGATAAGCCAGCACCCCGCCGAGCACGTCCCACAGCGTCACGCCGCGCATGAAAAAACTCAGGAACAGCGACGGCAGACACATGCTCAGCAACAGAATCCCACCGAGCAGCGCCGCCAGCATCTTGCCGTGCAGCAGCCGTTTGCCGTCCATGCTGGTCAGCCAGATCAGCTTCATCGCATCGGATTTCACTTCCGCCGCATAGCGCCAGCCGAACGAAATGCCGAACGACAATGAGGCGATGCCGGTCAGCAGCCACAGCGACACCCGCAAAAACGTCGGGCCGTAGGCGGTGGTGACATCGGTCATATTGCGCAATTGCCAGGCGAACACCACCAGGTTGCCGATCAACAGCCCCAGACTGCCGTAGATGACGGCGGAATTGCTGAATATCTGCCGCAATTCCTTGATCAACATTGGATTGAGATAATCAGACCAGGCGTCGAGTTTCGCTTCCAGACTCATTGCACCTGCCCATGGGTAATTTTCATGAAAATATGCTCCAGGTTCAATTTCTGCGGCTGGAAGGAATTGATGCGGCAGCCGCCTTTCACCAGGAAGTTCAACAATTCCCAGCAGGCCTCATCCTCCGAGGAGGAGATCTCCAGCACCACTTTGCTGCCTTCCAGGCGAGCCACGGTCACCAGCGGCATCTCCTGGGCTTTCAGCAGCACCACTTCGGGGTCGCCGAGACACTGAACCAGCACGGTCATATTTTTCCTGCTCTCGGCGGTTTGCTCCGCCACGATGTCGTCGAGTTTGCCGGCCGACAGAATCTTGCCGCGTTCGATGATCACCGCTCCGTCGCACATATCCTGCAGTTCCGACAGAATGTGCGAAGAGAGCAGGATCGCCTTGCCCTGCGAGGCCAGAATTTTCAGCAGCTCGCGCAGTTCCAGCCGGGCGCGCGGATCCAAACCGGCCGCCGGCTCGTCCATAATCAGCACCTCTGGGTTGTGGATCAACGCCCGGGCCAGGCAGACACGCTGTTTCATCCCCTTCGACAGAGCCCTGACGAATTTGTCGCGCAGTTCGCCGAGGTTGGTGAACTCTTCGATCTGCCTGACCATGCTGTGGCGCATCCCGCCTTTCAAGCCGTAGGCCCGGGCGAAAAAATCCAGATATTCCCAGACCCTGATGTCGCTGTGCTCCGGCAGCGCATCCGGCATGAATCCGACAAAGCCGCGGATTTTATCCGGATATTCGGTCACCGAGACGCCGTCGTAAAAGACATCGCCGCAGGTCGGCAAATCGAGCGTCGCCATCACTTTGATCGTCGTCGTCTTGCCGGCGCCGTTCGGTCCGATGAAACCGAAAATATTGCCGCTCTCAAAGGAAAACGAAATGTTGTCCACCGCAATCTTGTCGCCGAAATAACGAACCAGATTCTTCACTTCCACTTTCATTTCGTTTTTTCCTCCTCTGCAAAGTGCCCGAATACCGCGGCTTTCTGCGACAATTTTCCGGCTTCAAAGCCGGTTTCGATAAACGGCGAAGCGACCAGCTCGGCGTAATAGTTGCCGGCCGGCAACTGTTCCGCCGACGGCTGGCGGAAGGAGTTCCAGCCGTGCAGAAAGTTGTCGCGCAGTTCAAATTCCCGGCTGACGCCGCCGCCCTCCTTCGGCCACAGCACCGCCCGGGCGCCGCCGGGCAGCGGCGTCGCAGATTCATACGCTTTCCGGTCCGGCATTTTGATCGCCAGGAAAGTGATTTCCCCGCCCAGGCCGTTGACCACTTCCAGGCTGCCGTCCGCCAGCGGGTTGATTTTCAACCGTTCCAGCCGATTTTCCGCTTTGCGGAAAGCAATCGCACCCGGCAGCCGCGGCACGAACCAGCTGCCGGTCAGCAACTGGCCGGCACTGTCGTCAATCTGCAGATAGCCGGAATCGGCGGTGCCTTCGCCGAAACGCAATTCCATCGCCTCAGAAAATTTCAGGCCGTCCGGCGACACCGCACCGTAAATTCCCATGTTGCCGATGGTGGCCGCCTGCTGGCGGATTTCATCGAGGTAGGTCATCGAATGAATTCCCTGCTGGATACCCCAGCCTTCGGCGACGAAGGCATAGCCGACGATCAGTCCGGCGAACACCAGCGAAATCAGCGGCGTCGTCACCAGCAGCAGCATCAAACGTTTCCGGCGCATCAGGACGATGTAGTTGACCGGCCCGACGATGATGGCGAAAACCACCATCACCAGCATCAGCGGCACCGCCGGAAAATTGTTGCTGTCGATCGACAGCAGCGCCCGGAACAGATTACCGCTGTTCTTCATCGCGTTGTCGTTGACCGTATTCTGGAAGCGCTGCCAGTCGCGCTCCAGATACTGCCAGTCGCTCTCCGAAAATGCTTCCGGTTCAATGGAGGAGTACAGCAAATAACCGAATCCGACGTTTTCACGCCGCCAATATTCGTTCAGCAGCACCGCCCGCTCCGGCGCTTCCACGCCGATCAGCAGAATGACGCCTCCGAGGTCGGCGTACTGCAGCAAAGCGTTTTTCACCTCTTCCGGCATCTCCTTCCAATCCCGGCCGGTCAACATGATCATCGGCACGCCGCTGTAGGCCAGCGCGTATTTGCTCCACTGGGCCACCGGCATGCTGGACATCTGGTATTCGATGCCGCCGCTGTAACTGCCGGCCGGGCCCTGATAAAATTTACCGGAATTGCCCGGTACCTGCTGCGACAGCAGAATCACCGTGTTGCGGCCGAAATTGCCGGAAGTTCCCGGCTGCAGATTGTGCTTGTCCGGCGTGAATACCCGGCCGTTGACCTCGATCGTCAACTGCGGATTGTTCATCGCCAGCGGCGGCTGCCACAACGACACTTTCATGCTGCTTTCCGGCGGCAGCGTCACCTTGCGCGACAGCCGGTTGAGCCCCCTGCCGTAGTTGTAAGCCGCCTCAAGCGTCAATCCCACCTGTTTGACTTCCGGACTGCGGTTGGTCAGCGAAAAACCGATTTCAGTGTAACCGTTGCCGCGTCCCACCAACTGCGGCAGCAAAGTGACATCGACTTCATTCAATTCGACGGCCCGCAGCGACAGCGGCAAAAACGCCAGCAATGCCAGGACCGCAGCCGCTCCCATCGTCGTTATTTTCCTCATCGTCCCATCTCCTTCACACCCGTTCCGGCCTCATTGAATTTCCACTCCACCGGGCAGGTCGATGCCGGCGACGTCCACTTTGGCGAGCAGTTCGCGGATGACGGCATCCGCCGTCACCTTGTCCATGCGCGCCTTGTAATTGAGAATCAACCGGTGCTTCAATACCGGCGGCGCCACCAGCTTCACATCGTCGAAACTGACCGACGGACGGTTGCTCAGCAGCGCCGCAGCGCGGGACGCCTCGGCCATCGCGATGGCGGCGCGCGGCGACGCGCCGTAAGCCAGATATTCGTTGGTCTGCGGCAGCGCCTCCGGCGCGCCGGGATGGCTGGCCGCCACCAGCCGGGCGATGTAATTGGCCACCGGCCGGGTCAGATGAATCTGATCCATCACCGCAAAAATACGATCCAATTCCGCCCGGCTCAACGCCCATTCCGACGCCGGCGCCTCGCCGCGGCGGCGCGAACTGATGATATCGGTCAACGTCGCGCTGTCGACGGTGTTGACTTCCAGCTTGAACATGAAACGGTCCAACTGCGCTTCCGGAATCGGGTAAGTCCCCTCCATCTCGATCGGGTTCTGCGAAGCCAGCACGAAAAACGGGAACGGCAGCTTGCGGGTCTCGCCCAGCAAGGTCACCGCCGCTTCCTGCATCGCCTCCAGCATCGCCGATTGCGTTTTCGGCGACGCCCGGTTGATTTCATCGGCCAGCAGCAGATTGGTGAAAACCGGGCCGGGCCGGAACACCATGTCGCGCGAACGGTCGGCCCGCTCCTGCAGGATATTGGTTCCAAGGATATCGCTGGGCATCAGGTCCGGGGTGAACTGGATCCGGTTGAAATCCAGCGTAAGCAGATGTCCCAGGGCTTTGACCAGGGCCGTCTTGCCGACCCCCGGCAGGCCTTCGAGCAGGATATGGCCGCGGCTGAATACGCCGATGAGCACCATCCGGTGCAAGTCGGAATGCCCGAGCAGAATTTGATCCAGCTCACTCAACACACGATTGGCCGCCTGCGATGCGGCACTCAATTCTGCTTCCGGAAGCAATGACTCCATTGACATGCCAATACCTTTCTGACTACTGATGCTTGCTATCAAGATCGATTTCGTTATTCTTTGTCCGTTTGCCGTTCGAAATAGTTGCCGACCGCCGCCCGGTGACGCGGCTGCAGCGTCTGGCCGCGCCGTTCCCGAACACCGGCGGCCACCCCCTCCAACGCGCCGTGCCCGGCCGGGGCCGAATCCTCGTTCGCCTTCGCTTCCGCGGCAGTTACGCCGACGACCACCGAATCGCGCCAGTCCAGCGCCCCCGGCGGCAGCATCAACTCTTCGAAATGGTTGTCCCCGCTCAAATCACGCCGCTCGAAGGTCAACGGCGCCGCTCCCGGCCCCTTGCCGATGCCGCCGTTGCCGGGCATCATCCCCTGGCACATCGTGTTCAATTTGCTGTTCATGCCGGATTGGCGTTTCGCCATGCCGTTGGCCGCCAGGAACTGCTGCAACTTTTCCATACTCGCCTGGTTGCCGCGGCCGGCTTTGCCGGCGCCCTTCTGTCCGTTCCCCTTCTGGCTGCCGCCGTTCTTCGCCAACTGCTCCTGCAATTTCTGCTGCAGATTTTCCAATTCCTGCTGAGTCAACGCATTCTGTTCCTTCATGCCGGCGGTGCCGGATTCGGCGAACGACCCGTCGCCGGAGCCGCCGCCTTTCCGGTCCAGCAGCGGTTCTTTTTCCCTCAATTTTTCCATCAACTGGTCCAATTCGGACAGCGCCTCGCCCAGTTCTTCCTCCGGCATCGACGCGGCGGCGGCCTCAACCAGTTCCGTCAACTGCTCCACCATCTCCAACTGATTCTGCGCATTCATCGTCCTCAATTCGGCATTCATCAGTTGATTCTGCAAGGTGCGGCTCAAATGATCCAGCGCCTCGAAACTCTTGACCGGGTCCAGTCCGAGCGCATTCTCCTCCAACTGGCTCAACTCCTCCAGCAGTTCGTCCTTTTCCAGCTCCGGAATCAACTGTTCATCGTTGAGCAATTCCAGCTGTTCCCGGGCCCGGTCGACTTCGGCGGTGACATCCAGCCGGGTCACCGTCACCTCCTCGCGCTGCAGACTCGGCGTCATGAAGCTGGCGCCGACAAACGCGAAAGCCAGCAGCAGCACCGCCACCCGACGGCCCAGTTCACAGGAAATACGCGGCAATTCCGGCAACTGAATGCGCCTTTCCCAGTCGCCGATCGGCAGTTCCTGCAAAGCGCAGACCAGCCCGCCGCCCTCCGGGCAGCGGCTGTCCAGCAGCGTGACGAGCTGGGCGCGGCTCGGCAATTGCCGGCGCGCCAGCAACCAGGCGGCGGCCGCCGCCAACAGCAGCGCCGCCGCCGGCAGCGACACAGCCCACAGCGGCGTCAGAATCCGGGTAGCCTGGAGCACCACCAGCACGGCGCCAGCGGAAAACAACGTCGCGGCGCCACTCAAGCAGAAAATACGGACGGACAAAACGACCAGCAGACGGCGACGCATCAGGCTGACCGCTCTGTTCAACTTATCGATTACGGAACTGTTGTGATACATACACCTTGCCCACGTTGCGGAAATCCACGGCAACCAGCAACCATTCCGCCGCGAATTCCGGTTACCGCTTCAAAGCTAATTGTTCTTTTTTCACTTGTCAATGATTCAGACGCAAAAAAGTGCGGTTTTTTGAATTTTTACAATCTTTTGACAATCATTTTACAGCTTTGTGACACTTCCGAATTGAAATTATTCTATACTATTACTAAAATAACCGGAAGGAGTACCGATCATGAAAAAATTGTTAAGCGCCGCGCTGACCGCCGGCCTCACCGCCCTCCAGGCAGCCACCATCACGCTCAACGTCGACCCCGAGCAACCGGTGATGGCTGCCGACTGCCGGCAGGACGCGATGATCCGCATCGAACTGGCGGCCCCGCCGCCGGAACAGACCGCCGACCGGGCCAAGGTCAATTTGAGCATCGTTCTCGACCGCTCCGGCTCGATGCAGAGCGACAACAAGCTGCAAAAAGCCAGGGAAGCCGCCATCGCCGCCGTCGAACTGCTGTCGGATGGCGATCTGTTCGCGCTGACCGTTTACGATTCGGAGGCCAACACGCTCATCCCATCGATGCCGGTCACCCGGAGCGCCAAGGCCGACATCATCCGGACCATCAAGAATATCCGCCCGGGCGGCAGCACCGCCTTGTTCGCCGGCGTTTCCCTCGGCGCGCATGAATTGCGTAAAAACGCCCAAGAGGGCTACGTCAACCGGATCATCCTGCTCTCCGACGGCCTGGCCAACGTCGGCTTCTCCCGGCCGGAACAGCTCGGCAGTCTCGGCGGCAGCCTGATCAAAGAAGGGATTTCGGTCAGCACCATCGGTCTCGGTTTCGATTACAACGAGGATTTGATGACTGCGCTGGCGCAGAACAGCGACGGCAATTTCTACTTCGTCGAAAACAGCCGCGATTTGCCGAAAATCTTCGAAAAAGAACTCGGCGCCGCGCTGCAGGTCGCCGCCAAGGACGTCAAATTGCGCATCACCTGCCCGGATGACGTCAAGCTCAAAGGCATCCTCGGCCACGACTGCAGCATCGACGGCAACACACTGACGATGAAATTCAATCAACTTTACGCCAGCCAGTCCAAGGTGCTCATTCTCCAGGTTGAGGTGCCGCCGCAAAAGCCCGACACTCGGCTGGCGCTCAGTTCGGTATCGACGGAACTGACGGCGCTGGACGGCACGCCGGTACGCATTCCGGAAGTCGCCGCCGCCGCGGAATTCACCACCCAGACCGAGAAAGTCGAGCAAAGCCTCAATCCGGCGGTACGCGCCGATGTCGTCGTCACCCAAAGCGCCCTGAACAAACAGAAAGCGCTGGAGGAAGCCGACCGCGGCAATTTCTACGGCGCCAACAAAATCATGGAGGACAATGCCGAATACGTTCTGACCAATGTGGGAGCCATGTTCGATGCAGCAGCCGACAATGCCGCCGCCGCTCCCGCGGCGCTCAAGCTGGAAGCGGAAGCCAAACTGCTGGAGCAGCAGCAGATTGATCTGGAAGCCAGCCAGGACGACAGTGAACAATTCAATAAAGCCAGGAAACGCATTCGAGGAACAAACTACCAGTTTTTGAATTCACAGCCGGTCCAGCAGAGTCAGGAACACCATTAAAATAAATCCGCCGCAACCGGATCGCTCTTGCATTGCTCCGGTTGCGGCGTTATGTTTCGAACATGATCAGTCAAAACCGTTTCATTTTGTGCATCGCCGTTCTCGTCGGGCTGGCTGCCGCGCTGCTCGGCGGGCTGGCATTTTCGCTGTCCCGTCACGAATTGAAATATCAGCGCCAAACCGAGCTCGACTATCTGGAGCAGGAGTGCCGGCTGCTGGCCAACCGGCTGCACAATGAACTCGACAATATCCGGCAGGCGCTGACCGGACAGTTGCGCGACATCGGTTTCGACGATCCGGAAAAGCTCTCTCGTTTTGTCGAGCGGGAACCATTGGCGATCAACGCCTTCCGGCTGCAGGGCGACCGGCTGCTCCAGCCGGCCCCCGACAGCCGCTTCCATCGCCGTTTCGCCCCGTTGTTCGAGGAGTTCGTCAGCGCCCGGCAGCCGGAAGCGCTGCCGGAAGCGGAAGCGCCGGACCGGGAATCCTTCCTGCCGGAACCGCCGGCTTTCGCCGCCCCGCTGTTGGTCTGCCGTTTCCAAAGCCTGAGCGCCGGAAAGAACGCCGGCTGGCTGAACTGGTTTGCCGACAATGAATTCCGGCCGCTGCTTTACTGCCGCAACCCGCAAAACCCGGAGCAGCTCATCGGACTGGAACTCAACTTCATCGTGCTGCTTTCCCGTTTGCTGCCGCTGCTGCCGAGCGAACTGCCCGGCGGGCACCGGCTGGAACTGACCGAACCGAACGGCAATCTGCTCGCCGCCTTCGGCGCTCCGGCGGACCGGACCCTGCCGCCGCAGATCGGTATTCCGGTTTCCTCGGAACTGCTGCCCGGCGTCCAACTGAACGGCCGGTTGCGCCAGGAACAGTTCGCCGGCGGTTTCGTTTCACTGCTGCTGCTGCAACTGGCCAGCCTGCTGCTGGTCATCGTCGCCGGCGGCGGCCTGCTGATTTACCTGGTCCGCCGCCAACTGCAACTGGCCGGCCAGAAGACCAGTTTCGTCGCCAACGTTTCCCATGAATTGAAGACGCCGCTGACCAGCATCCGAATTTACGCCGAAATGCTGCACGACCACGGCGATCGGCTGCCGCCGCCGAAACAGGCGCATTACCTGGAAATCATCCTGGCCGAAAGCGAGCGGTTGAGCCGGCTGATCGCCAATGTGCTCGATTTCAGCAAACTGGAAGTCAACAAAAAACAATACCACCCGCAGGATGTGCAACTGCAGGAATTCCTGGCCCGGCTGGCGGCCGATTGGCAGCCGCAACTGACCGCCCGGGCGCTGGAACTGCGGCTGGTTCTGCCGGAGCAACCGCTCCGGGCTTTCATCGACGCCGACGCACTGCAGCAGGTCCTGCAGAACCTGCTGAGCAATGCGCTGAAATATGCCGACGGCGGCGGCCGGCTGGACCTGACGCTGCTGGACGCGGAACACGCGGCGGAAATCCGGCTGCGCGATTACGGGCCGGGCATTCCGCCGGCCGCCCGGCGCAAGGTATTCCGGAAATTCTACCGCTGCGACAACCGGCTGACCGCAAAATGCGCCGGCAGCGGCCTCGGTCTGACCATCGCCCGCAAGCTGCTGCGCGACCAGCACGGCGACCTGCGGCTCGAGCCGGAAACGCCGGGCGTCGCTTTTCGTATTGTACTGCCCAAATTCGAAGCGAAAGTGAAAGATGAACTCTCCGATTAAAATTCTGATCGCCGAAGATGACCTCAACATCCGCCAGGGCCTGGTCGACGCGCTGGAAATGGCCGGCTACGAAGTCCGGGAAGCGCCGGACGGCAGTGAAACGCTCAGACTCTACGCCCAGTGGCGGCCGGACCTGCTGCTGCTCGATGTCATGATGCCCAAATTGAGCGGATTCGACGTCTGCCGCCAGATCCGCAACGGCAACCCGACGCTGCCGATCATCATGTTGACCGCCAAAGGTGAAGAGATCGACAAGGTGCTCGGGCTGGAGCTCGGCGCCGACGATTACGTCACCAAGCCGTTCAGTCTGCGGGAGCTGCTGGCCCGGATTCACGCCATTTTACGCCGCAGCCGGCCGCCGGAAACGCCGGAGGCGCCGCCGGATGGCCGGTTTGCCTTCGGCGATCTGCAGATCGAGCCGGACCGACTGGCCGGACGGCGGCCGGACGGCTCCAGCATCGACTTCAGCAAACGGGAGATCGAACTGCTGCGCTGCTTCGCCGCCCACCCGGACACCGTGCTCGACCGGCAGACGCTGTTGTCGGCGGCCTGGGAGGTCAATTACGGCGGCTTCTCGCGAACGCTGGACCAGCATATCGCCCAGTTGCGCAAAAAATTGCCGGAGCAACTGATCGAAACGGTCTACGGCATCGGGTACCGCTACGTAAGCAGACACTCCTGATATTCCTTCAAACCATAAAAAACCGGCGCCCCGGGTACGTCCCGGGGCGCCGGCGCATTGAGCGAACCGTTTTTACGAAAAAACTGGTCTTGGAGCGTCAAATAATATTATTCCACCGAACAGGAGACACTTCCATATAACAGCATCCCGCAAGCCGTCTCCGAAGCATTGTCCAAAGTCCAGACCAGCGTCAGCATCTCCCGCCCCAGCAGCGCTTCCGGCACTTCCACCGGGCCGGTCGGACCGCTGGCACTGAAATCACGGATCAACTGCTGTTGTCCGGCCGCGTCCACGCCCCAAAGCCGCATTCCCGGCGATGTCAGATAAAAGTCCAGCATCACTTTTTTGAACACCCCCTCCGCCGTTTTCAGCGGCAACGTAATCCGCCCTTCCCGTCCCGGCTGCGCCTGGACGCCCCACAGATCGAACTGCGTATGCTCGAAATCGGCATAGAACTTCAAGGTGCCGCCATACAGGAAACGGTCGCTGTAGTAACTGTCACCCTTCGGAATCGCCGCCAGATTGATCTTCACCGCGTCGGCGACGCCGCCGCAAACGCCCTTGATAATCCGATTTTCAAAGACTAATTTTCCCAACTCCGTGTCGGCAAAGGCATTGATCTCATCGAACAATTGTTTCAGCTCCGGCTGACACTCCGGCCGGTCGCCATAGCGGATCAACTGCATCATCCGGCCGAATTTGGCGGAATAACGCCAGCCGGCCAGCAACACTTCGGTCCGCCAGGCGGTCGCCTCATCCATCTCCGGCAGCTTCTCCGCCGCCGCCGCCATCAGCCGGCCGCATTCGGCCATCACTTCCGGCGTCAACACGGCAGTGATTTCAATTTGTTCGCCGCAGATATAGCCGCAACCGTCCATCTGCCGCTGCAGCAGCCGGTAATAGGCGAGCGCTTCCGGAGCGGCCGGTCCGTAAGCTTTGCGGCAATAAGTTTCCACCGCCGCCTCGACATCCAGTTCCGGATTCCACAGCAATTTCGGATGCAGGTAAAAATTCAGGTTCTGCGTCCCCCAGTGCAGGTGGCTTTCGCTGTCCATTCCTTTGAAATTGCCGTAGGAATACATCCTCGGTAAATCCGTTTTCATCTGGGTCACCATCGGCCACGGCGTGAACCACAGATAGTGGCCGTAATAGGGATAGACAAAGACGCCGTCGGCGTGGTTGGCAAACCAGTCGTATACCTCGGCGAAAATCCGGTTGCCGGCCGGGTCGGTCAACGGCTTGGCATTGTTGACCGCCAGCGAATTGTTGGCCGTCCAGGCGGTGATGAACGGATAAACATTGTGGTGCGGCTCTTCCTTCGTCGGAATCCGGCCGTAATTGTGATAGACGTAATAGATGATCTTCACCCCGGGTTCCCGGCGGTGAACGGCGTCGGCGACCAGGTTGGCAAAGTGCAGAATCTGGCTGGAACGGTAACCGTCCGGATCGATCAGCTTCGCGCATTCGGCGCAATCGCAGAGCGATTCATGGTCGTTCGGCGAGACGAACAGCAGAATCCGCTCCGGCGGCACACCGGCGGCCAGATTCTTCCGGATATCCTCCAGCGCGTTCGCGGCAAACAGTTCCGCCGCCTCCACATTGGAGGAGCAGATCTGCCACTCTTCGCCCGGCTGCTGCCGCCGACCGTTCTTCTCGCCGAAATACTCCGGATGCTCCTTGCCGTAGCGCTCGATCGGCAGGTAATACATATAGGAGTGTCCGGCGCCGAGGATGACATAGGAGTCCGCTTTGTCGAACGTGCAGTTGCTGTTCAGCCGCAGCCGCATCGCGTGAAGTCTGGCCGCGTTGACGCCCTGCTCTTCCGCTTTGTGCGGATAACCGCCGGCGGAATCGATATACCATTGCTCGCCGGCGTTGGCATAGTTGGTGCTCGACCGGAATTCGATCGGCGGCGCCAGGTAATCCTCCCGGTCCTCAGCCCGGACCACCGCCAGCTTCGGCACATAAGTCCCCAGACGGGTCGGCAACAGCCAGTCGACGCCCAGTTCTTCCAGATAATCCCAGACCGCATGGGTCAAACCGATCGTGTGCGGCGCGGTCAAATGCAGCTTGTCGCCGGCCACCCGGATGGCATAGCGTTCATAACCGTCCTGCGCCGCATCCAGTTTCCGGGCGGTTTCGGCATTGCCCGGATGGCTGCCGATCAGAATCGCCGGTCCCTCCGGCGTTTCGTCGTCGGCGACCATCGGCAACCGGACGCCGGCAATCTCTTCCAGATAATTCCGCAGCTCCTGCGCGGCGAAACGTTCGCCCCGGCTCGGTTCGGCCGGCAGGACAATCACCGCGTCCGATTTGCCGTCCGCCGCCACGTCAAAGGCGGCGGGCAGCGGCAATGCCCCGGCGCTCAGCAGCAATCCAATCAAAAATCGTTTTCTCATCAATGGCACTCCTTCGTCCATTCCGTATTACAGCGACAATTCCTGAACCCGGCCGTTGAGAATCACCCGGACTTTGTCGCCCGGATTGTGCCACTCGTCATTTTCGGCGCTTTCGAGAATCTGGTCCTTGTTCAGCGATCCGGCATGCCCGTCGACGAATCCCATATTCATCCTGCCGTCGTGCCGCAGCGAAAATGCGCCGATGTCGTGATACCAGAAGGTGAAGATGCCGTACTGCTCGGCATCTCCGGTGTCGCCGACCAGGAAATAGCCGGACGGTCTTTCGACGGCATTGGTATTGACCGTCCGCATCGTCCAGCCGGTCACCGTCTGGGACGCATTGCACTTCGGCCCGGCCCACTGGACGCCGTAAGCGTTGGTTTTCTTGCCGTCAAAAGGTGCGCTCGGACAATATTGTGTCCCCCCGTCTTCGGAAGCGGCGATGTAACCGGTCTTCATGCATCCCTGGAATACATCGTCATACCAGTCGCCGAAATCGCTGTTGCCGTAAAATTGCGGCCAGAAATACCAACCGGAATTGCTGTCGATATAGGTCAGGATATGCCCGTTGTTGTCGTTGCCGTACATCGTCATGCCGAGCACATCCTGTTTCAGATTGCTGATGCACTTGATCGCCATCGCTTTGCTCTTCGCCTTGCTCAAAGCCGGCAGCAACATGCTGGCTAAAATGGCAATGATCGCAATTACGACCAACAATTCGATCAATGTGAACTTTTTCATCTGTCTCTCCTGCTTGTTTAGTGATGTTCAGTGTCAAAACTTCAAACTATTTCTGCCGCATCTGCAGCGGTTCCACATTTTCCACACAGCGGCGGATTCCGTTGCCCTCCAGACAAGGCCGCAACAGGTAATCCCGTCTCTGCTCCAAAAAAGAATAAGGATATTCGTACAGAATTCGCGCCGCGCACTCGATGGCCGATTCCGGGTAAAAGATATGGTACAGATTGGGCATCGCTTCAAAACCGATCGGCATCAGGTCGCCTTCCTCCAGGATGACGATCGGAATGTCGATCGTCCGGGGCCGGCAGGCCAGCAGCAGCAGCAGCGAAGACAGGTGGGCCGTTTCCACCAGCAGCACATCCAGCCTGGCCAGATTCTGCTCGAAATACCGGGCCATCCGGCTGATCCGATCCTCGTCGAAAGATAAACTGCAGACCAGATGCTCGTCATAATTAGCGCCCATCCCCGTCGCAATCGTCCGCCGCAATTGCTCGCTGTAGCATGTCTCCGAATCGACCGGCAGCAAAGCGCCGAGCCGGCTTTCCCGGCCGAAAGTTTCCAGAACCAGCCGGATGGCGCTGGCCCGGTCGAAGATCACTTTGCTCAAACCGGCATCGTAAGCCGCCGTCCCCAATTGTACCATCGGCTTGCCCAGCGACCCCAGCAGATCGACCCAGCCCTGATTGATGAAACCGGTGACGATCAGCCGGTCGCAGCCGGCCAGCTCGTCCAAAACCGCCGGCTCCGGTTTGCGCGACACGTAGAACAGCGCATGACCGGCATTGTGTTTTTCGAGATAATTTTTCAGCCGGTACAGTTCCGCCCCGCCCGGATAACACTTGTCACCGATATTGATCAGCCCACAGACCGACTCGCAGGTGTTCAGATTGAGATTTCCCTCGAAAAAGGTGCCGGCACCGGCCACCCGCCGGACGATGCCGCACTCCTGCAGTTCATCCATCGCCCGGCGAATCGGGCAGATGCTCATCCCCAACTGGCCGGCCAATTCCCGCTCGGTCGGCAGCCGGTCGCCGATATCCAGGGCGGCAACCTTGATGAACTGCATGATCTTTTGTTTTGCTTCGTTGTATTTCAGAATTCTTGGCATTTTCGAACCATGCTATATTAATATAATATTATGTCAATTTCAATTATAGCAAAATTTAGCGGAAAAGTCAACAGGCTTTTTTCAAAAGTCGGCAATTTTTTCACTTTTCCTTTCAGCCCGGCCCGGCCGGTTCCACTGTCTTCCGCCAACCACGTGCTATGTTAATATAATATTATAGCAAAGAAAATCTCAAAAGTCAATAGGCTTTTTCAGGAATTGGAAAAATTTTTGTCATTGAACGCCGCGCGCAAGTTTCCGGGCTCGTTACCAGTTCATCCGGACAATCACCTGCTCCAGCCATACGACCCAATTTACAACAATAATTTTTCCCGGCGGCATAACACGATTGCGGCCGGGAACGAGTCGAAAATCCGCCCATGGCGTCATTTGCATTTTTTACCGGAGAAATAAAAAAACAACTGGACCAATTCTTGTAAACGAACTGAAAACATGCTAGGATATAAATCGGAGAACGGTCTCCGGCCCTTTCCGCAACCAGTTTCGGAAGCCGCCGGGACGGCGTTTTCAAGCCAAGAACAACCATAAATGATTCTGGATGAGGAGCACTGAACAATGAGATTTCGTCTGCCTGTCTACGCGGCGGCCCTGGCCCTGTTCGCCGCGATGCCGGCTCCGGCCGGAACGGTTTTCGTCGACAATGCCATGAACAAAATCGGCCGGGACGCTCCGGTTGGCGGCGCCTTCAAACCGGTGCAGCTGGAGGCGATGCGCAATGAACACGAATTGTTCCAAATCGTCTTTCATGCCGACGAAGAGCCGATCGACGACGCGTCGGTCACCATCGGCGAGCTGGAATCGCCGGACGGCAACCGTATTCCGGCCGAGGCGATCACCCTGCGCCGGGCGCATTACATTCATCTGGCCCAATACGTGCCGGAGCCGGTCTGGCTGCCGGACGCGCTGTTGCCCTACCACGGCGAAAAACTGATCGTGCCGCCGCACCAGAACCAGGCCATTTACGTCGACATTCACGTCCCGGCCGATACGCCGCCCGGCGATTATCTCGGTTCGATCCAAGTGACCATCGACGGACAGTTGAAAACCACGACGTTGACAATTCAGGTCCGCAATCTGCTGCTCGACGACACGCCGACCTTCCAATCGGCCTTCGCCATCTGGAACGACGATCAACTGCTGGCCCCCTATCCGGACATCCGGCCCGGTTCGCCGGAAGCCCGGGCGCTCTATGAAAAACTCTACTGGTTCATGACCGACTACCGGCTGCCGCCGGACGACCTGCCGGTGCAGTTGAATTCCCAGGAAGCGGACCGCTTCCTGAATCACCCGAAAGTCAACAGCTTCCGGATTCCCTACAATCCGGACGACCCGGAAGGTTTTCAGGACGTCTGCAATCTCCTGCGGGAAAAAGGCCTGCTCGAACGCGGTTACGTCTACACCATCGACGAACCGACGCCGGATCAATACCAGTTCTGCGCCGATTACGCCAAGCGGATTCACGAACTGGCGCCGGATGTCCGCTTCCTGCTGACCGTCGACAAAGGCTACAACGACACGCTGAAGAACAGCATCGACATCTGGTGCCCGATCCTGGCCGGGTACGATTACGACTATTTCACCGAACGGCGGAAGGACGGCAACAACGTCTGGTGGTACACCTGCGTCTGGCCGCAGAAACCCTATCCGACCTATCTGATCAACGACGACGGCGTCAGCCCGCGGATTCTGGAATGGATGCAGGCCAAATACAACGTCGAGGGCAACCTC
The DNA here is from genome assembly GCF_903645315.1 of Victivallis sp. Marseille-Q1083. NCBI lineage: Bacteria > Pseudomonadati > Lentisphaerota > Lentisphaeria > Victivallales > Victivallaceae > Victivallis > Victivallis sp. Marseille-Q1083. Next base: position 2,637,030 of record NZ_CAHJXL010000001.1, on the reverse strand, counting down.
TACTGGAGCGTCAATATCTGGCGCAAATACAATGCCGAAAAACAGGCGTATGAAGCGCGCGATATCTGGAACGATCCGGCCGCCTTCCCCAACGCCAACGGCGACGGTTATCTGTTGTACCCGGCCGAAGATCCGACGGCGGAACCGATTCCGACCTTGCGGCTCGAACTGATCCGGCAGGGCAACGAGGATTTCGACATGCTTTCCATGCTCAAGCAAGCGACGCGCCGGGCGATTCAAGCGGTCGGAATTGAGGATTACACCCCGGAAATGCGGGTTTATGAACTGGTTAACCGGATTGCCGATTCGATGACTTCCTACACCAAAGATCCGGAGGCGCTGGAGCAGCTCCGCCGCGATGTGCTGGATGAACTCGAAACGTTGGCGGCCGGCCCGGCGGCAGTGATCACCGCCTCGGTGCCGGAAGGCATTGTCGTCCAGGACCGGGAAATCTCCTGGTCGGTTTATCCGGAAGCGGGCAGCACGGTCACCGTCACCGTCGAGGATGAAGGCGGCGCGGAAACGCTTGCGCCGGAAAATGCCGAAGCGCGGCCGCTGCAATTCCGCTACCGGCCGAAACGCCGGGCCGAACTTGCCATCACAGTTGAAAAGGACGGCCGCAGCGCCGATTTTCGTCGCCGTTACCGGGTCAATCCGAATCAGGATACCGTGCTGCCGGTACTCTCCTGGGCCAAACCGGAAGAACAGCTCAAAAAATTCCGGCTCGACCATGTCAAGCTCTTTCCGATCGCCGGCAGCGCCATGCAGGGCTTCGAATTTCTGCCGGATATCGATTACGCCTTTGTACGCTTCGACATTCCGGAAGATACTTCCCCATATCAATGGATTCTGATCAACCTGGCCAATCCGGGCGACGGCACCGCGGTCGGCGGGTTGAACTTCTACGGGCCGAACGGGCCGAAATACGGCCAGAACCTGATGGTCAAACCGCACGGCAAAGCCAGCCTGGCCTTCCCGTTCAACCCGCCGGGCGCCAAACCGGAAGACGCCTACAATGAACTGGGCATCTGGATGCACCAATCCGCCGTCCACCGCAAACTGGAAGTGGAAAGCGTTTCGCTGCATACACAGCAGCCCAAAGCGGACAACACCCGCTGAAGCATGCGCGCCCCCAAAGCTGACCGAGTCGATCAGTCGTCGGAACGTTATAAACCTGGCAAGGGCACACCCCTTGCCAGCGGTTTTTCCGGCCTGCCGGACAATGGAAGCGGCTTTGCTTCGGCCTATAAAGTTATTGCCTGTCGCCTGTCGTGAAGGTATAGTGGTACTCGTTGAGAACTTTGCCGCCGGCCGAAACAAATCCAAGATATTGTCCGCGGTTCAAATAAAGGTTATAGGTCTTGTTCGGCTCCAATTTTACCGGCAGGGTGATGGTGGTGCAATCGGCATTGTAGGACGGGGTTTCCGGTGTTTCGGGGAAATCATCGCCGGTCCGGCAGAACGAATAGGAGCGCCTCATCGGCTGGTTGAAGGTGACTGTAATCGCGGCAGTGGCCGGGTCGACGCCGGTTGCTCCGTTGAGCGGGGAAGTGGCTGCCACTTCCAGAACTGGGCGGTGCCGGGAAACGAGCCGCCGCTCATTGGCCAGGCAAAGTTTGACCAATTCAACCAGACGGTCGTTGATCACCAGCTTCATCTGCAGATCGAACTGTTCGCCGGAGCGGCCGAGTATCTCACTGGTCGCAAATTGATCCAGGTAATCCGCCATCGCCCCGGTATCATCATCGGGGGAAACAAATTCCTGTAAGGACGCGATGGCCCTATTTTTGGCTTCGGCTTCATTCGGGGCAGATAACAAAGGCCAGATCGGAAGGGTATATTGGCGATCTTCTCGCCGGATCACCATCTGGCGCCGCCCATTCGAATCGTACATACAGAAAACGTCATCGGAGTTTATGGCAATAACGGAATTCTGAGCGGGATCGAATTCATATGGCAATCCGGGTACATATGCCGCAAAGCTATCTTGATTCAGCTTTTTGATTTCCATAGCCTTGCCATATTTATCCCGGATGATAGATCAGGAGTGTCTTATTACGGCTTTCCAGCATATATCCCGTCATGCCAGTAATATAACAGATGAATTTCAAATAACGGCCTCAGGATTGCGGTATTTACCTCTTCTCGAATGAAATGTGCTCACAATTCCGGACACTACCCCAAATTGCACTGCTATCTTTTATTGTTTATCTCGTATCCATATGTCGATATGTCATTAATTAAAATGGAATTACTCAAAATGACGCCTGTACCCCATTGAATAAAATTAATAACTTTTTCTATTATTTTTTCATGATGAGATTTTCCATAAGTTGAAAAATCATTATGAATAGTAATATAATTGGCAAACTTATATAATATTGTACCGGCAACTAACTAACTTGCATATAAAACAGTCTTGGAATGGAATAATTTCTTGATTCGTTCCGGCTGTTCAGCTATCATTTCCATATGTTGCTTGGCATGTTCGGTTATTTTTCCTTTGGCGCGCCCCAAGGGCTTGTTGCTCAGATTTGATTTCAAGTCGCGGTTGAGATATTCATCCGGGTTCAGGTCGGGACTGTAGCTCGGCAAGAAAAATAACTTGATGAAAGCCGCGTTTTCCTGCAGAAAACCAGTCAACGTTTTGCTGTGGTGAACCCGCAGGTTATCCAGAATCAAATACACTTTCCGCTCATTTTGACGAATCAGACGTTCCATGAATTGGATCAGGAGTTGAGCCGTCATCGTTTCGCTGTAAAACATGAAATGAGTTTTCCCCTGGTTGGTAATCGCGCTGATCATATTAACTTTTTCGCGTACCGGATTGACTGCTTGCACCGGGGGGTTGCCTTTCGGCGCATAACTGCGGCCCTTAGCCTCGTCATTGCGAATTCCTGTTTCATCCCCCCAAAAGATATCCGCGTCTTCTGATTTTGCCAGCTTTTTGATCCGGGGATACTCCTCAATCAGCCATTTTTGAACGTGCGCCTCATTGCGCTGATAAGCTTTCTTAACTGGTTTTTGCGGCGTAAATCCCCAGCGTTTCAAGTACTCCCCCATGGTTCGGACTGGTATTTCGATTCCAAACGAAATCTTGATGTGCAACCGTACCGCCTGACGAGTCCAGAGCGCAAATGGCAATTTTAACTGATCCGGACAATGGTCGACCAAATCTTTCCGTATCTTACTCTCTTCATGCGGAAGCAGACGGCGTCCAAAGCCGACTGGACGACCGCATTTCTTTACTTTCAAAGCAGACAAGCCGCTTTTTTTCCACTTGCTTATCCACTTGCCCACCGTGTTGCGGTGCGCTCCGACGATTTTTCCGATTTCTGTACAATTATTACATTTGCCGCTTTGATACAATCTCACGGCCTGCTTGCGCCGCTCTTCAAGAGCGACCTTATCGAGTTTTCGGGCATCTTGAGTTTCCATGATGATAATATACACCATCAAGCAAATATTGCACGTATGTTAATTGCCGAATCTATAACCTAAGTTCTGCCTGAGGAATTTTGACACGAATTCCTTCCAGTAAATAATCGAAATAAATATTCAAACAGTCCATAATCATGACTGTATGTTCAACTCGACGAATAAAATTTACTTGATCACTTATATTAACATGATAACGAAATGGATCAATATTTTTATGTATAATATTCTGATTATGCAATATCTTAGTCATCATATTGATATTTCTGGTAAAAATAATTTTCCCATTTAACATAAAGGGCTTATCTGGAATATCATCTGTATCCCCATCATCACTTAAATAAAGAGAATGAAATGTGATTTTATCAAAAAAAACAAATTCAACATCATATCCTTTGTCACTGCTGTCCGGTAAAAAATTCAGCATAGAAACTCGTTGAAAAGTTCGAGTTGTTCGGGAGCATTCCAATCCGGCGGCTTCGTAATGGTTTTGCGGTTCAGAGCGAGGACTTCGAGCAGGGAAAGATTCTGCATAAGCGTCTCGCGGATTCGGTTCGTTAATTCCGAGAGGCTGAGCTTGAATCCATGCAGGAATTTGATGTATGCGACCAAAAGATAATGGATAAGCGCGACATAGATTTGCGTCATGACGGCGTTTTCACTGGTTCCAAGAAAGCTCTTGATTTTGAGATTTTGCTTGATCCATTTGAAGAAGATTTCGATCTGCCAACGCTGTTTATAAATTCCGGCAATGCTCGCTGCCGCCAGTTTGAAGTTGTTGGTAATGAAGCGGTATGTTTTTCCGGTCGATTCATCCAGGAACTCAATCAGCCTCAGTTCTCCGGGATATTTTCTTGCTGATTGATATCCGGTAAACCACACGGCTTCATCCCGCAAAACCCCACGTTTTTCATTTGCCTCCCGATGCTGTCCGAGAAACTCAATTTTTGCATTGTCTTTCAGTCTCGTGACAAAATAAGCCTCGCTGTCCGCAATGTGTTGAAACCAGTTCAGATCATAGTATCCTTTGTCAAAGGTGTAGATGCTGTCCGGAACGATGATAATGTTCTCTCGTGCCGCTCGAATATCTGCTATTTTCCCGTTGCTCAGCATCACAAAGCAGGGCAGATTTCCGGATAGATCAAGCTCGGTATGAAGTTTGATAGCACCCTTGTTTTTACGATAATGCGCCCAATCGTAAAGATTTAGGCACAGATCAATCGTCGTGCTGTCAATCGCGTACAGCGGATTGTGGAATCGGAACTTGTGCGAGGGCGCACATTTCAAAGCCCGGTCAAGAATTTCCTCAAACAACGCCTTGAATATCTCCGGATCACGTCGATTCATCGCTTCGGACAAGGTCGATTTTGGAACAACCTCCATGCCGAGGTGATACAGCCGATCATGGTTTGCAAGAAGACCGTTTTCAATTTCTCGCAAGGAGTCTTTGCCCGTAATTTGCGCGTAAAGGCACGTCAAAAACTGCCGCCATGCGGTAAAATGTTTGCAATAGCGGTCGCCGGATAAGTTTTCTACGGATTTCTCAAAACGATGTCTCGGTATGAAATTGAAAAGCTGCTGAAAGATGCTACTGTAATGCATTGTCGGGACTTTCTTGTTCAATATTATGGGTTTGAGCTCTTCTAATATAGAACAAGTCCCGATTTTAACAATCAAGTCCGGAAACTTTTACCGGACAGTAGTGATCCTTTGTACATAAAAAATCTTCCTTTTTTTGAGCCATCAAAAGGCGGCAAACAATATGGAAACAAATAATAACAAATATGTTATGTGAAATTTGGATGCAAGAAGGGATTCTTATCTATAATTTGATACCGGCTTAACTGTTTATCCCAAAAACGTCGAAACAACATAGTTGATTCATCTGTTTTATATTTATGATAAACTGGGATATACTCAAAAATGTAATCAAAAGCACCAACTAATGTATGCAGCTGATCATATGTCAAAGAAGCAATTAAATCAAAAAGATCATGATTGTGTAAAGAATATCCTTCAATATGTTTATCACATGGCGATAATATTTCCAGGAATGTCAGACTGTAAAATGGTGGCTCGTTCGGATTCTGAATTGTACCTGCCTGATTTAAAACCGTATATTGATTGAGGCGGTAGGCGGCCCAATCGACAATGAAGGTATCATTGCCGGATGCCTTATGATTGAAGGAACGGCTTTTTGAGGCAAAAGTGTAATTGAACACGCCGGCCGGGACTGTCTCTTTATTCAAGCGGCGGGACTGGCCGTAACCATCGATGCACAGATTGACCGTTCCAGTATTCAAGCCGGGAGAGTTCCCCTTTCAAGCCGGTTTTGAATATGTACAATTCAGTTCTTTCATACAGATACCACCGCTTGCCTCCTTTTGCAAGACGAATACGGTTTATTGGCAACTCCCGCCGGACAATTGCGGGTATAATGTGAAAAATGAGGGAAAACATCTGAGGATTTTTTTTCCAAAACTCAGCCCCAGAACAGATTTGGAAATACAACATTCAGGTTAAACTGGCGTTTCTGGTTTATGCCCGGCGGCGGTTCAGGTGGTGGCTGAAGCGGTATTCGCCCGGCGATACCGAATAGCAGTGGCGGAACTGCCGGATGAAATAACTCGATGAGTGGAAACCGCAGTCCGCCGCGATTTCCCCGACGGTCAACGCGCTGTCCCGCAGCAATTCGGCGGCCTTTTCCAGCCGGAGCCGGGTCAGATAGTTGCAAAAGGTGTCGCCGGCATGGCGGCGGAACAGCTTGGAAACGTAGCCGTCGGAGAGTTGAAAACGGCGGGCGACCTCCTCCCGGGTCAGGTCGTCCAGACAATGTTCCAGCGTATAGTCGGCCACCTCATGCCAGGTATTCAACGCTTTGCCGTTGCGTTCGCCCCTGGAAGCGGCCAGATCCCGGGCGATCAGCCGCAAGGTCGGTTTGATCAGCGCCAGCGCGCAATCGCGATCCTCGGGCCGGTTGGTCAGAGCGCCCAGCGCGATGACGGCGTTGATCGTCGAAGAGCGCAAGGAGTCGTAAAGGTGAAAATCCACCCGCGGCCGGATTTCATCGACATAGGGCCGGGAATAGGCCAGCCGCAGGTAGCCGGGCCGCAGAACCACCGCCAGACTGCGCCGGATGGCGGCAAAATAATCCGGCGTATAATAGTTGGTGCAGAACGGATGGAACACGACCGCTTCACCGGGATACAGGCAGACCTCCCGGTAAACGCCGTCGATGGCAATCCGCTGATAAAACCGGCCGGCCAACGGCAGCGTAAAGCGGTAATAGGGCTGACGCTCGCTGTAAAAATTCAGTTCCGCCGGCGATCGGCTGCGCTCCGCGAAATAGATTTTCGTGAACTCAAACTGCAGAAGTTCATCGAGCACCCCCGACAATAATGCATGATCATCCTTCGCCATCCAAAAGTACACAATCCTTCCATGAAAATCTCTTCCGTCCCATAGCCAAACGACATATTTTTCACTATACTATAAGAAGCATTCCGACAGAGCACAAGAGCCGCAAAGGAGAATATTCATGAAAATTTCCATCGACCGGATCTCTTCCGTTGCCGCCGCAGCGGCGCACAACGCCTTCACCGGATTGTGCCGCTTCCAGGGGCGTTACTATCTGGCCTTTCGCAGCGCCGCCTCCCATATGGCGGCCGACGGCGTCATCACCGTCCTGGTTTCCGACGACGGCAATGCCTGGCGGGCGTGGACTGTCCTCTCCGCCGGGCGGGAACGGGATCTGCGCGATCCGAAGCTGATCGTCTTTCAGGACCGGCTGCTGCTGTTCGCCGCCATCCGCGACCGGAACCGCGCCGGCCGCGAATCCAGATGCTACCAACTGCAACCGGATGGCGAGGGCAACCAACTGCCGTTGACCGGAATCCCGGCGCGTTACTGGCTGTGGGGAGTGGCCAACGACCGGAATCACAGGCTTTACGGCAGCGCCTACCTGCAAACCGGAACCACCTTTCAATGCCGCCTGCTGTACAGTTCCGACGGCTGCCGCTGGCAGGAAATCGGTCCGTTGCCCTGGACCGCGGGCGAGACCGCGCTCGACTGCGCCGACGACGGCTCCGTCTACGGCCTTTCCCGGCTGGATATTCCGCCGTTTCAGCCGGAATATTTCCATTGGCAGCCGCCGGCAGCCCGGCCGGCCTCCCACCGGCGGCTGCCTGTCGTGCTGCACGGCCCCTGCCTCAGGCGTTATCCGCACGGCAGTCTGCTGATCGGGCGGGAGTGGCCGGTTGACCAGGCGGAAGCCGGACCGCGCCGGGTGGCGATGCACTTCCTTCACGACGACGGCAGACTGGAATCACTCGGCGCACTGCCGTCGGGCGGCGATTGTTCTTACGCCGCCGTCTGTCCGCTGAACGATTCGCAAGCGCTGGTCAGCTATTACTCGAGCCACGAATCCGGCCGAACCGGAGTCTATGTCGCCCGGCTCTCCATCGACTGGCAAGCCGGCAGCACCGTCAGGCCAGATTGAGTACGGCGAAAAATTGCAGGATGCTGCCGCCGAGGACGAACAGATGCCAGATCGCGTGGCAATAGGGACGATCCTGGACATAAAACGCCACACCGAGCGTATAGACGACTCCGCCGGCAACCAGCAAGCCCAGCGCCAGCGGCGGCATGCCGGCGATCAGCGACTTGACGGCGATGATCCCCAACCAGCCCATCGTCAGATAAAGCACCAGCGAAAGGCGGTTGAACCGCTGCATCGCACAGCACTTGAAAGCGATTCCGGCAGCGGCCAGCAACCAGACGATACCGAGCAGCCAACCGCCCAGCGTGCCGCCGATCGCCACCGTCATCACCGGCGTGTAGGTCCCGGCAATCAACAGATAGATGGCGCAATGATCAAGGCGGCGGCAGAATTGTTTGAGCCGTTCTCCCCAGACGGCGTGATAGAAGGTGCTGGCCAGATACATCGCCACCAGACAACCGCCGTAAACGGCATACCCGGCAACATACCCGGCGCCCAGCGGCCACGCCGCCCGCAGCAGGATCGCCAAACCGGCGATGCCGAGCAGCACGCCGGCGCCGTGCGTCAACGTATTGGCCAATTCTTCCTGCGGTGTGTAAAAACCGTGGCGGCGGTCATCGAGTTGCCCGGACATTTCTCCTCCGTTCCGCTTGAAGGGTTTCAATGATGCGCGAATAATATACCACCGGAATTCGCCAACTCAAAAAAAAACGGCGACAATTCCGTCACCGGCGCGGTTCGCCCGGCCGGACGGGTTCCAGCGGTTTGGTCAGATAGAGCACCAGGTCGTCGTCGGCAACTACCGTTTCGCCATAGCCGATCTGCCGGTCGCGCCAATGCAGTCCGCGGCCGTCCGGGCGGTAGCCGAGCCGGACGTAAAGCCGCTGTGCGCTGCCGTAATCCTTCCAGAGCCCGACTCCCAGGCCGATCTCGGCGCATCGCCACGCCCGCGCCAAATCCTCCGCCTGCTGCAGCAACGCCGCGCCGATACCGCGGCAGCGGAACTTGATCAACACGTTCAAATCACCGATTTCCGGGATGCCGGCAGCGGCAAACGGCGCATAACGCGCCCGGCGGCGCAACACCAGATAACCGGCAAATTCCGCCTCGCACCAGGCGACGATGACCTGCAATGCTCCCTCCTGCTGCTCCCGGAGATAATTTTGATACTGCTCCAGCGGCTTATGCCACCCTTGAGCGGCAAAAGCGGCGGCGGCAACGGCACAATCCATCGCTTTCAACGCCCGGAAAGAGAGCCCTCGGACGTTCATTTGGCCGCTGCCATCCGGATTGGAAAGTAGAGGTCCATCTGCCGATATCCCATCGCCTCGAAAACGGCCGGCGGCGTGATGACCTGCCCCATGCTGTTCCGGCCCGGCCGTTCGTCCAGCTCGAAACAGGCACTTCTTTCGATCCAAGCCTCGAGGCGGCGGGCCGCCCGCTGCAATTCGACCTCATCGGCATCTTTGCAGACGGTCACCGCAAACAGGCCGCCGGCAAAATCGACGACTTCAAAACCGGCCGGCTCAAGAGCCGGATCAACCAGCAGGTAACCCCAGACAAATTTACCGGCACCGTTGTCAAACCAGAGAAAATCCTGCGGCGTCAACGTCTGCGGCAACTGCGAGAGCCAACCGGCGAATTTTCGCAACACACCGTCGTCCCAGGTGCCGGGTCCGGAGACCGCCATTTTCATCGCCGGAATTTCAACAATCCGGATACCGTCCATGCCACGCCCTTTCCGTATTCATCATTTCGACCGCCGGGCTAACCATAGCATTGCCGGCCGCAGCCGTCAACCCGGTTGCGTTCCGTCGCTTTCACTTTTCGCGAAGAAAACTTCCAGTTGGGTTGATTTTGCCGGCGTTTTCCACGCCACTTCGCATTGAACTTTTTACCTCGAATCATTATATTACTTTTTTTGAATTTTGAAAGGAACGGAAATGACAGCGGTTGTGTCCTTTTGCTGCTTGTGTATTTTGCTGGTCGTCGGCAAAATTCTGCGGATGCGTTTTACCATCTTTCAACGCCTGTACCTGCCGTCATCGGTCATCGGCGGCGCGGTCGGCCTGTTGATCGCCTCTTTCGGCGGGAACCGTCTGCCGCCGGACTGGCACGCCGGCTGGAATCAAATTCCGGCCTTTCTGATCAATATCGTTTTCGCCGCGCTGTTCCTCGGCATCACGACGCCCGGTTTCAAAAAAATCTGGCGGGTGGCGGCGCCGCAATTCTGTTACGGCCAGATCGTCGCCTGGGGGCAATATGTGGTCGGCACCCTGCTGGTCATTCTGCTGCTGAAGCCGCTGTTCGGTGTCAATTCCGCGTTCGGCGCCCTGATCGAAGTCGGCTTCGAAGGCGGCCACGGCACGGTCGCCGGCTTGAGCAATACGTTTCGGGAACTGAACTGGCCGGAAGGCAAGGATCTCGGCTTCACGGTAGCGACGGTCGGCATGATCAGCGGCGTCGTCATCGGCATGTGGCTGATCAACCTGGCGGTCCGGTTCGGCTGGGTGAAGAACATCCGTTCCTTTGCCGACCAGTCGCCGGCGGAACGCCGCGGCCTCCATCCGGCCGATGCTCAGCCGTCGGCCGGCAAACAGACCGTCTCGGCCGATTCCATCGACTCGCTGGCGCTGCATACGGCCATCATCGGCCTGGCGGTAACCATCGGTTTCGTCATCAAAGAACTGCTGGCGCTGCTCAACCATATTTCGCCGCCGGCAATCCAGGACTTGAAATTCCTGGAAAGTTTCCCGCTGTTCCCGCTGTGCATGATCGGCGGGCTGCTGCTGCAAAAGATGTTCACGGTCTGCAAAATCGATTACCTGATCGACCACGGGCTGATGCAACGGCTGGCCGGCACCGCCCTGGACTTCCTGGTCGTCGCCGCAGTCGCCTCCATTCAACTGGAATTCGTCGCGGCCTACTGGCAGCCGCTGGCCATCCTGTCGGCGGCCGGAATCGCCTGGAACGTCTTCGGCATCCTGTACCTGGCCCCCCGGATCCTGCCGGATGCCTGGTTCGAGCGCGGCATCGCCGAATTCGGCCAGTCGACCGGCGTCACCGCGACCGGATTACTGCTGCTGCGGACGGTGGACCCGGAATCGAAAACCGTTGCCGCCGAAGCGTTCGGCTATAAGCAATTGCTGCATGAGCCGATCATGGGCGGCGGCATCTGGACCTCGCTGGCGGTACCGCTGTTGATCTGTCACGGCAGCACGCTGGTGCTGACGATCAGCGCGGCGGCGGTTGGCGGCTGGCTGCTGTTCTGGAAACTCTATTTGAGCCGGACCGGCAACACCTGATTCCACCGCCGGTTCGGTTCCGGCGATCAAAACCGGACTTGCTTAACCGGCGAACGACGCTATATTTTCCTTGTACACGGAGAATTATAACCGCAAAAGAGGAAAAAATTTATGTCTGTGGAAGCAGTGAGAGCTTACCTGGCGCGCTGGGGCAAGGAAACGCAGGTGCGGGAATTTGCCGTTTCCAGCGCGACGGTGGAGCTGGCGGCAGCCGCCTTACAGGTCGAACCGGCGCGAATCGCCAAAACCCTTTCGTTCCGGGCCGCGGACGGCGCCATCCTGGTGGTCGCTGCCGGTGACGCCAAAATCGACAACGCCAAATTCAAAGCGCAATTCGGCCGGAAAGCGGCGATGCTGACGCCGGAAGAGGTGCTCCGCTGGACCGGACATGCCGTCGGCGGCGTCTGTCCGTTCGCACTGCCGGAGCCGGCGGTGAAAGTTTTTACCGACCTGTCCCTGCGCCGTTTTGCCACGGTGTTTCCCGCCTGCGGCAGCGGCAATTCGGCAATTGAGCTGAGTTGCGACGAATTGTATGAATATGCCGGAAGTTCCGGCTGGGTAGATGTTTGCCGGCTCCGGCAACCGAAGTCCGAAGAAAATGAATCCGGGAAATAAAGAGAGAGAAATATCATGAAAAAAGCGACCCGTCTCTGGCTGTTCGGTTCCCTGCTGGCAATCACGCTGGTATGTATCGCCGTCGTCGTTTACCTGTTGTTCTCGCACCGCAGCCTGGCCGACGCGCTCTATGAAGGCCAGCAGGCTTATGCCGCGCACGATTACGAAACGGCCAAAAAAGCATTGCGCGAAGTCATCCGGAAAGACCAGGCCAATGAAAACGCCATCCGGCTGCTGGCGGAAATTTTCGAGGAAGAAAAACAATTTGCCACCGCCGCGGTGCTGTTTCAGCGGGCCGCCGGTTTGAATCCGCTGGATGCCGCTTTGGCGGAACGGCAGTTGAACATGCTGGACAAAGCGGGCAATTATCCGGAAATCATCTGGCTGCTGCGCGCCAAATTCGAAACAGACCAATTGCCGGCCGAACAACTGCCGCTGCTGGGCCGGGCGGCGGCGGCAGCCGGCGACGACCAGTTGCTGGCGGCCGTGATCGCCAAATTGCCGGACTCGGAAACACCGGAGGCAAAACTGCTCTACGCCGAGCAGAAACTCGCAGAACGCAATCCGGAAGAGGCCGCCCGGTTACTGGAAGCGGTCCTGACGGCGGATTCGGCGCAATTGCAGGGCGCCGCCCAATTCGGACTGGCCCGCTACGCTCTGCTGCGCGGCGATTTGGATGCGGTCCGGCAACATCTGGAACTCGCCAATCAACTGGACGGCGACCGGAATTTAAAACCGCTGGCGTCTTTCTGTTTCGACCAGGGCGATTTCCCGGCAGCCATTCCGTATTTACAGGAACTCCTGCAGCGCGACGCGCGGGACTTCGTCGTCGCGGTCATGCTCGGCGAAGCGCTGGCCGCCGCAAACGATGCGGCGGCATTGACGGAATTGTCGAAACAATACGCCAGTGGCGACCGGCCGACGCTGGTGACCGGTTATTATCTGGAAGCGCTGCGCTCCTTTCTGACGAACGACAAAGCGCAATTGACGCAGGTGCTGGACAACTGCAGCGAATTCGCCAACCGGATGATGTACCAGCGCATGCAGTTGCAGCTGGTGCTGGACGGCGGCAACCTGGCGAAACTGGCCGAAGCGCTGGAAAATGTCTACCGGCGGAACCCGACGACCGAAACGGCGGAACAACTGCTGAACCTGGCGTTGCCGTTGCTGACGGAAGCGTTGGACCGCGGTGAATTCGCCGCCACCCTGCCGGCCTTGCGCCAGTTGCGGCAGTGGCTGCCGCAATTGCCGGGCACCGCCAAATTGCTGATGATCTCGGAACTCAATACCGGCAATTTTTCGGCCGCCGTCGCCAACGCCGATACGGTTCTCCGGTCGTTCCCCGACGACGCCGATGCGCTGCTGGTCCAACTTCAGGCCCAACTTCAGGCCGGCCAGCCGGTGCCGGCGCTGGAAGCGGCCCGGAAGCTGCAGCAACTGGCACCGGAAGATCCCAATACTTTCATCGCGCTGGCCGCCGCGCTGGAAAGCGGCAGCCGGATAGACGAAGCCTGGCAGGCCTATCAGGACGGCTTGGCGCAGTTGCCGGATTCCGAACTGCTGCTTGCCAATGCCTTCAATTTCGCGTTGCGGCATCAGAAAGAAGCAGAAGCCGAAGAGCTGATCCGCCGGTGTGCGGCCACCGACCGGCCGGAACGGCAGGCGGCGGCCCAGGTGATGACCGGCGAATTGGCGGCATTGCGCGGCCAGCCGGAGCAGGAAATCGCCGCCTATCGGCAGGCGTTGAAACTCGATCCCCGCCAGGAGATGCTTTATCTGCGATTGGCGGAATGCTTGAAAGCGGCCGGAAAAACCGACGAACAGCTCGCCTGCCTGCGGGAAGGCTTGCACCAATTCCCGGATCAGCCGCAACTCCTTTACGCCTGGGCTTACCTGGCCGCGGTGCGGGACGATTATGCGGAAGCGGAAAAAACCTACCAGCGTTTACGGGAGCTGTACCCGCAGGACCGGCTGGTGCTGGTCAATTTTTCGGAAGTGCTGGCCGCCGCCGGCCGGAACGATGAGGCGCTGGCACTGGCCAAACAGGCCAAAGACGGCGCGGTCGATTTCCTGCCGGGCTGGGAATGCCTGGGCATGCGCTACCTGGAAGCGAAAAAATACCCTGATGCGGTTCGCGAGCTGAATTTCGTCTGGGAACAGGCGCCGGACAACCAGCGGGTGCGCGAGGCGCTGCAGCAAGCGCTGGAGCAATCCGCTCAACTGTATTGGACGGAAAAGCAATACCGGGAAGCGGGCGACGCCTGCCGGCAACTGTTGAAGCTGGACAAAAACAACAGCAAAGCGGTCCAAATGCTTCAGTTGATCGAAAAGGTCCTGAACGCCGCATCCCAAGAGCCGAAACAATGAAATGGCATATACCCCCTTCCCGCTGCGCCGGCCTCTATCTGTTGTGTTGCCTCGGCGCCCTGGGGTGGGCACTGTTCAGCCAGGTGCCGTTCGAAAACTTCATCGTGCTCTGGCTGCTGGCCGTCGGCATGGGTTTCACGGTCCTGACGGTCAAACCGCCGCCGGTTGGCTGGTTCGACCGGGCGCTTGCCGGCGGCTTATTGTTTCTGGCGCTGCTGCTGGCGCTGGTCAAAATCAACCGGCCTGATTTTCCGGCCAACTGGGCGGTCGCCGTCGGCGTGTTGAGCATGCTGTGCGCCACCGGCGGCCGGAAATGCGCGGCGAAACTGACGGTCGGCGTACTGCTGCTCTGCGTGCTGGCGCCGAAACAGGAATACCTCTTCTGGTGCCTGAGTTATCCGCTGCGGCTGGTCTGCACGACATTGACGGTGTCGCTGCTGCAACTCTTCGGCGTCGTCATCAGCCACGATCTGACGGTGATCACCATCGGCGATTCCCAGGTGGCGATCACCGCCGCCTGCAGCGGCATCGAGCAACTGGAAGCACTATTGCTGATCGGCTGGCTTCTGGTCATGCTGCTGCATAAAACCTTCTGGATGCGCCTGTCGCATTACCTGATGCTGCTGCCGGTCATCATTCTGACCAACACCGCCAGGCTGGTGGTCACACTGCTGCTCTACCTGCGCTTCGGCAACTGGGCATTCAACAACACCGTCCATACGATGCTCGGCTTCGGCATGGTCATCGCGTCCCTGCTGTTGCTGTGGGGCCTGGGCGGCATTTTCAAACTCGGCGAACCGGCGCCGAAATCGAAGGAGCAGCCATGAAAACTTACTTCAAACTGCTGGTTGTACTGCTTTGCGCTCTGCCGCTGGCCTGGAAATTCCCCTATTTGTTGAACGGCTGGCGGTTCTCGCCGCTGGACCGTTATGACTGGCTGTTCTTCGCGGCGGCGCTGTTGGCGCTGGCGCTGGCGCTGCCGTTCGTCCGCCGTCGGGCCGGAAGCGCCGACTGGCGCGGTTTGCTGCTCATGCTCCCCGGTGCCGCCTGCATCGGAGCCGGCGTCTGGCTGCCGATGAACAGCCTGGTCATTATCGGCGGGATTTTGCTGCTCGGCGGCAGTTGGTGGCTGTGCTGGGGCTGGGCTCTGTGTTTCAGTCTGCTGCCGGTGGCGGGACTGCTGCTGCTCGGCGTCACCAGCTCCAGCTTCTGGCTGGAAGAAGGCATGCGGGAACTGCTCGGTTTCATGCCGTTGCGGGCCGTCGCGCTGAAAGGGCTCGCGGCGGCCGCCCTGCTGCTGTGGCAAACGGCAATCTGCATGTTCGCCCGGATACCGAACTGTTGGACGGCCACTTACGGCGGCGGGCTGGCGGTGCTGGCGCTGCTGCTGGCGGTTTCGATTGTCCACGTTCCGCTGCAGGGCGAAAGTCTGCTGCTGCGAATCGGCGACTTGAAGCCCGGCGATTATCTCGGGCGGGAACAAATGCTGACCGACCAGGAAAGCCGGTTCTTTGCCGGCAATACCGCCCGGAAATTCATTTATGCCGATGCACGGCACAGCCTGATGCTGCTGGCGGTGGTGCTCGGCGACGACATCCATCGAATCCATCCGGCGGCGCTCTGCATGCAGTCCGGCGGCTGGACGATTGAAAGCAGCAGCCAACGCCTGCTCAAACTGCCCGGCCTTTCCGGTGCGGTGCAACGTTTGAAAGCCCGTTATAACGGAATGAATTACCTGGTTTACGTCTGGTATGCGGATCCGGCCTTTTCAACCGGCAGCTTCCCTTTGTTCCGGCAGCGCTGGAGCGCGGACGGCAACTGGCAGACCTATCAGCTTTTCACGCCGGATGACGACGATGCCGACCAGCGGCTCACCGATTTCATCGCGGCAGTGCTGTCAACCCCAATCGCCGCGGAAAAACCGCATTAATTTGCAACTCCGATTTGAAAAAAGGCGCAATGCAGTTACATTTACACTCTGTATGTCTGAAACGAAAATCCCTGGATAAGGAGCATTTTATTATGGGTCAACAACTCAACAAAGTCATCAAGCGTCGTCGCCGCAAAGCCTATCTGGCGCGGGTCAAAGCCGCCACGCGGGCCGCGATGGTTGCTGCGAAAAAGAAATAATTTCTTTATTTCGGGAGAGGAGCCGCCGTTGCGGCTCTTTTTTTTGCCCGGCTGTAATGACAATGGTGAAATTACTACAGCAATTGCCGGCTTTCTTCTGGCGGACGGCAGTCATGCCGCTGGCGGTATTTCCCTGCCCGGGCTGCGGCAGCGCCGCCGGCCGAGGGCGCAATTCCTTTTGCGCCGATTGCCGGAAGTTGCTGCCGCCGATTGCGGAACCGCATTGTCCGGGATGCGGCGGGCGGCTGGACGGCATTCTGCAATGCTGCAGCAAATGTGTCAATATCGGACCGCGGCCGTGGCGGGAAGCCTATGCCGGTCTGGAATTTCGCGGCTACGCCCGCGATCTGTTGTTGCGATTCAAATACAGCAATGTGCCGGAACTGGCGCATCCCTTCGCCGAATTGCTGGCCGAATATCACCCGGAAGCCGCCCAGGCGGCAGACGGTCTGGTTCCGATACCGTTACATTACCTGCGCTACTGGAAGCGTTCTTATAACCAGGCGGAATTGCTGGCGCGGGAACTGGGACGGCATTGGCATTTGCCGGTGCTGCCGGTCCTGCGCCGGGTCAGGCCGGTTCTGCGGCAGGCCGGTTTGACCAGGGAACAGCGGTTGTCCAATCTGAAAGGCGCCTTCCGGTTGCGCCGCCGTCCCGACCTCGCCGGGCGCCGGCTGCTGGTCATCGACGATGTCTTCACCACCGGCGCGACATTGACTGCGGCCGTCAAGTTGCTGCAAAGTGCCGGAGCGGCGGAAATCCGGGTCCTCACTCTCGCCCGGCGCTGACCACGACTTTTTTTCGGATTTATAGCAATCCCGATTTGCTTTTCAGTGATTTGCTGGTATTTTATCTATCATTGACACGGGGTATTAGCTCAGTTGGCTAGAGCACCACACTGGCAGTGTGGGGGTCAGGAGTTCGAGTCTCCTATGCTCCACCATTTTTGATCTCAGAGAACCAGTAGTAATCAACAAGTTACTGCTGGTTTTTTCTTTTCCCGCTTTTGGCTGAAACAACCTGAATTTATCTGCTTTTTCCTGAGTTTTGAAAAAAAATGCCACATTTCTGCCACATTTTCCCGGCCGCTTCTGTTTTTGCAACCGCATTTACCATCAACGCATTAAGGTATCTTCAAAATAGCACAATTTTACAATTCTCCGTAAAAAAACATTATTTTTCAGTCCCCCCGAAACCAATATTGGCTTCAGGGACGGAGGATTTGGCTGACTGTTTTTCTTCATATTTATACGATAAATTGGCAAATATGAAGAAAACAGGATAGTATGAATCAATGTCTTCCTTGACAAAGAAAGGCGCCTGAAAATAAGTTTATTCCAAAGAAGTACCAGCAAAGGTGCACACCCCGAAAGTTGGACACAGCTTTCGGGGAGTATTTCAATCCGACAATTTACCGGAGCGATGGGCCAAACCGAGCTTACGATCTAATTCCTTTCTAAAAAAACAGGCCACCATCGCTGCTGATGTCGCCGCCATCGAAATTGAATTCTACCTTTCTGCTTTTCGGTCCTTGAAAGTTACAGCTTGGAACCTTACAGTTTGTCATAGGCAAACCTCGGGCTTATAATGTAATTTAACCTTTTACAATATAATACCTTCATTGAGGTGCTGCCTCTTTGTCCTGGAATAATTTATGCAGTATTGAGGTTAGCCCATCATCTGCAAGTGAGGGATAATAAAATAATGAAATATTCATTTTATTTGAACAAGGCAGCCTTTATTATACTACAGTTTTTAATATTTTATTGGGGATATTTAATTGTAGGTATAAAAATTCAAAATACGCCAAATTGTAATATGAGTATTATTAGTATGGTGCTTATTTGCTTTTTTGCCTCTGTTTTTTTGGGATATTTTGTTTTTATATTCGAATATAAAAAGAAAAGAGTGATAGAAAAAACAATAATAATACTGTTATTATTATTGTTGTTCTTATTGATTATATGGAAATTAACATATGGAAGGCGTGTGGTTTATATACAAAATCACACGCCTGCTCCGGAGCGTGCCGTCAATAGATAAAAGGCTCAGGCCACAATCCCCCCTGACTTGCACTGCCGCAAGAAACGAAGCGGTGTTTTTAACCTGAATATTGCATGAAACGTTCGAAGCGTCGAGAAATGTCGTAGTAATTCGATAGTTTTTATTTCCAAGTCGCATGTTGTCGTTTTTTCCGTAATTTGAGCAGCTCCCCAAGCGGTTATTTCCAAGCGATGATTTTCACAGCGATCAAGCGCAAGAGTTCCTGATTTGGCCAAGCACTTGAAGAGCAACATAAATTTTTCTGGTATTCTGTCGAATAATGGCACGATTTATAACCGAATGCTGCCCGCAGGTAGCCTCGGCAAATTCAGTTCCAGTCAACAACAATGCCCGAAACCGTTCCATGAGAATATAAGCCAGACTTGAGAGCAGAAGCCGGAACTGGTTTGTCACAAAATCATGACAACTTGTCCGATCGGCCAAAAGGTCAAGTTGTTGCTCCTAGATCCGGTTTGCCATCTCTCCACGGGCACAATAGACTTTTTCATAAAGATATTGTCCATCATCGTCAAGATTGGTGACGATGAATCGATTATTGGGGCCGAGCCTGTTGAATTCCGCCTTGGCAATCATCCGGCGGGGATATTTCCAGGTTCCTGCCGCATATCGAAATTCCGTGAACAGCTTCACTTTTTCATGGGTTTGATTATAAATTGTTTCTGCTTGAAGAAGAATTCGACAAACAATCGGCTCAGTTCGATGCAGGCCTGACGTTCAATTCCGTTTTCAAATCGACACAAAGTGTTCGGAGTGGCGAGCTGTCGGTCTCGGCCGATAACGGCCTGAACCAATGGATCGTTTCGCAATTCATGATGGGCATTGAGTTCTTCATAGCCCGCAGCCAGTGTAAAAACGCTTGGACGCTGCATGCTCAAACAGTTGCTATGGTAAAAAGGAATGAGGTAGCGGTTATGAAATGAAAGAGGCTGATTCTCAAAGATGTGATACTGTAAAATAAGACATCGGCTCTGACGGACAGAGTCATGCAGACAGTTAAAACATCACAAAAGGAGATGGTATGATAAATAACTGACGTTCGCGGAATCAGCTTTCTGCGTGTAATTTATGGCGATTAACTTACACGTTTGGAAGCGGACAGGTTGCAGACTGAATGTTTCAATGAGGCGCATCAGAAACGATGACGACCCCGGAAAGGAGATTAGTCAGATCTGTAAACCAGAGCGCCACCGTAGAGAGCGACTGATTAATCGACTACTCTGTATGGGAGGATGGTGAGGCCGTGACAGCAGTTCCGCTTCGATTCGTGAAAAACGAATGGAGGCAGAGAATGATGACAAGTTTTGTTGGAGTGGATTTGCACCGGAACAATTTTACTTATTGCATCCGGGTAAATGGGGAAGAACGGAAAATCGGCAAGTGTGAGATTACCGAACTGAAGGGCTTTGCCGCAATGCTCGGTCCGAACACGGCGATGGCGGTGGAGGCGACCGGAAATACGTTCATGTTTTGCAGCTCGCTGAAAGCTCATGTCGGGCGACTGGTGGTGGTGAATCCATCACAGTTCAAAGTCATCAGCATGTCCACCAAAAAGACGGACAAACATGACGCAAAAGTGTTGGCGGAGTTCCTGGAAAAGGATATGCTTCCGGAGGTAAGAGTGAAAGACGATTTGCAGGCGAAAATTTCAAGTCTGACGCAGACCAGGGAAAAACTGGTTCAGTTGCGTACCGTATTGAAAAACAAAGTCAACAATCTGTTAGCCTGAATGTTGCATGAAACTTTCGAATCGTCGAGAAATGTTCAGAAGATTCGGAAGTTTTTATTTTCAGAGTCGGATATTGTCGTTTTTTTGCAAATTGAGCATATTCCCCCTTTCCCCCGTTGTTGTTCGGCGAGCCGGGGACAGCTCTCCAAGGTTTTATTCCCAAGCGATGATTTTCGCAGCGATCAAGCGGAGGAGTTCCTGATTTGGACAAGCACTTGAAAGAGCAACATAAATTTTTCTGGTATTCCGCCGAATAATGGCACCGATTTTCACCAGGTATAAGCGAATGCTGCCGCAGGTAGCCTCGGCAAATTGAGTTCCTGTCAACAACAATGCCCGAAACCGTTCCATGAGAATATAAGCCAAACTTGAAAGCAGAAGCCGGAATTGATTTGCCGCAAAGTCATGGCAGCTCGTCCGATCAGCGAAAAGATCCAGCTGCTGTTCCTTGATCCTGTTTTCCATCTCACCTCGGGCGCAATAGACTTTTTCATAAAGATATTGTCCATCATCATCATCAAGATTGGTGACGATAAAACGATTATTCGGTCCGGGGGAGTTGAATTCCGCTTTGGCAATCACCCGACGCGGGTATTTCCAAGTTCCTGCCGCATATTCGAACTGAGTAAACAGTTTTGCTTTTTCATGTGTTTCGTTGTAAAGTGCTTCCGCTTTGATTTGAAGATCTTTTGATAATTCCAGCAAACGTGGATTTTTCGCCAATCCGACAATATATTTGACCTCATTTTTATCACACCAATTCAGCATTTTCTGCCGACAAAAGCCACTGTCTCCCCGGAAAATAATCTTAACCTTCGGCCATTTCTGCCGAAAGCGCTTTACCAGTAGCGAGAGAATCGCCCAGGCATGCTTGGCCGCATCAATTTTTGATGGACGNTTCAGCATTTTCTGCCGACAAAAGCCACTGTCTCCCCGGAAAATAATCTTAACCTTCGGCCATTTCTGCCGAAAGCGCTTTACCAGTAGCGAGAGAATCGCCCAGGCATGCTTGGCCGCATCAATTTTTGATGGACGCAAATAAGCCACAAGCAATTGATCCCCGCAGAAAACATACAACGGCAAAAAGCAATAGTGGTCATAATAGCCATGAAAAAAGCGATTTTCCTGCATCCCGTAAGTGAGGTCATCGGTAGCATCGAAATCAAGAATCAATTCTCGAGGCGGCGTGGAAAAACTTTCGATAAAGAATTCGACAAACAATCGGCTCAAATCTACGCAAGCACGACGATCGATTCCATTTTCGAATCGACATAAAGTGCTTGGAGTGGCGAGTTGACGATCACGACCGACAACAGTTTGAATCAGCGGATCAGTTCGCAATTCATGATGGTCATTGAGATCTTCATGGCCGGCAACCAAACCAAAAACTCGTTGACGAAGCATGCTCAGATAGGAATGCTCAACTTTTCCGGGCTGTCGAAGATCAAAAGAATCCAGCAGGTTACCGGCGCGCCGGGTCAAACCGAGTTTGCGGTCGAATTCTTTCACAAAAAGCAACCCGCCGTCACTGCTGATATCTCCACCGGCGAAATTGAATTCAATTTTTCTGCTTTTCGGACCTTGAAAGACCGGAATCGAAACATTACATTTTGTCATTGGCAGACCTCGGCGTTATATTGTGATGTAAGATATTACAATATAATACGTTAGTCGAGAATCTGCCTCTTTGTTTTTGAAAATTTACGCAATATTCAGGCTAGCCGGCGCGGACCATTCGGTCAACCAGCTCGCGATCACCGGCGACCGGCCATACCGCGTCGAAACGGCAGTCACGGCCGGAAACGACGGTGCGAAGTGTTATTTGCTGATCGGCAGCCGGGACCGTGACGGCCGGTTGTATCAGCAGCAGCAATCGGCATTGCTGGCGGTACCAGCGGGCCGAACGGTCTTGACGCAGGACTATTTTCCAGATGCCGCGGCAACAGATCTGGAAGTCGCCGTCATACCGATAACAGGGCAATTGACCATCGAAACGGCGACGGCGCAGCCGATCGATCTGGAGGCGCTGCCGGAGGATCCGGACCGGCCGGAGCAGGAGTGTTGGGTGAATGTCGATTATTACGATCTTCTGTACTATGCGCCGGAAATTGGCTGGACCGACGGCGGCGAAGCGGAAATCGCCGCTTTGTTCACCGAATTGAAAGCGCGAAAAGTCACCGGGGTGCTGTGGCGGATTTCGTTGCTGGGACAAGTGCTGTACCGCAGCCAGGGAGCCAGTACGATGCCGCCGGGCAATTATCCGGAAGAAAAACTGGACGCGCCGCTGAAACGGGCGGTGGACATCATGCGGCAAATCGACCCTCTGGCCGTCGCGGTTCGCGAAGCCCGCCGAAGCGGCATCAAAATCCTGATCTGGGTGACGGTGGAAGACGACGCCAATTACGAAGGCGGCCCGTGGTGGTCGCAATTCGTCCTCGATCACCCGGAATGCGCCCTGCTCGACCGTGACGGCAAACCACAATGGGGTACTTTCTGCTACAGCAACCCGTTGGCGCTGGAATACCGCCTCAACCAATTGAAGGAACTGCTGGAATATCACGCCGACGGCATTTTTTACTGTTTCCGTTTTCACGGTGCGACACGGGAAGCACTGGACACCGGAGAACGTTACGGCTACAATCCGGAATTCGTCGCCAAATATCGCGAACGCTACGGCGTCGATATTCTGGCCCACCCGGCCGCCGAAGGTCGAGTGCTCTACCTTGACGGCCGCCGCTGGCAGGAAATCAAGGCGGAAGCCTACGATACTTTGATTGAACACGCCTCGGCCTTGATCCATGCGGCCGGACAGGAGCTGGTCGTCGACATCACCAGCGCCAACCATCGTTACCGGGAAGGAATGTTCGGCGCTTACGCGATATTGAATTGGGATTTGTGGACGCGGAATCACTGGGTCGATCACTTGGTCGTCGGCATCTGGCAGCAGACTCCCGCCGAAATCTTTCAGCAGGCCGGAGTGCTCAAAAAGTTATTGTATCCGGATCAGAAGTTCTACTACTGGCTGCAGTTGCGCAATTACGGTAGCAATGAACTATATGGGCTCGACTCGCTCCGACGCCAGTTGCAAGCCGCCGCACTGGCCGGCAGCAATGGAGTCGCACTCCACGAGGCGTTCGATCTGCTGCAGGACCGGCCGTACTGGCAGCAACTGAACGCGGCGCGTCAGCCGGAAACCACCGGCAACCGCTAGCCTGAATGTTGCATGAAACTTTCGAATCGTCGAGAAATGTTCAGAAGATTCGGAAGTTTTTATTTTCAGAGTCGGATATTGTCGTTTTTTTGCAAATTGAGCATATTCCCCCTTTCCCCCGTTGTTGTTCGGCGAGCCGGTGACAGCTCTCCAAGGTTTTATTCCCAAGCGATGATTTTCGCAGCGATCAAGCGGAGGAGTTCCTGATTTGGACAAGCACTTGAAAGAGCAACATAAATTTTTCTGGTATTCCGCCGAATAATGGCACCGATTTTCACCAGGTATAAGCGAATGCTGCCGCAGGTAGCCTCGGCAAATTGAGTTCCTGTCAACAACAATGCCCGAAACCGTTCCATGAGAATATAAGCCAAACTTGAAAGCAGAAGCCGGAATTGATTTGCCGCAAAGTCATGGCAGCTCGTCCGATCAGCGAAAAGATCCAGCTGCTGTTCCTTGATCCTGTTTTCCATCTCACCTCGGGCGCAATAGACTTTTTCATAAAGATATTGTCCATCATCATCAAGATTGGTGACGATAAAACGATTATTCGGTCCGGGGGAGTTGAATTCCGCTTTGGCAATCACCCGGCGCGGGTATTTCCAAGTTCCTGCCGCATATTCGAACTGAGTAAACAGTTTTGCTTTTTCATGTGTTTCGTTGTAAAGTGCTTCCGCTTTCACTTGAAGATCTTTTGATAATTCCAGCAAACGTGGATTTTTCGCCAATCCGACAATATATTTGACCTCATTTTTATCACACCAGTTCAGCATTTTCTGCCGACAAAAGCCACTGTCTCCCCGGAAAATAATCTTAACCTTCGGCCATTTCTGCCGAAAGCGCTTTACCAGTAGCGAGAGAATCGCCCAGGCATGCTTGGCCGCATCAATTTTTGATGGACGCAAATAAGCCACAAGCAATTGATCCCCGCAGAAAACATACAACGGCAAAAAGCAATAGTGGTCATAATAGCCATGAAAAAAGCGATTTTCCTGCATCCCGTAAGTGAGGTCATCGGTAGCATCGAAATCAAGAATCAATTCTCGAGGCGGCGTGGAAAAACTTTCGATAAAGAATTCGACAAACAATCGGCTCAAATCTACGCAAGCACGACGATCGATTCCATTTTCGAATCGACATAAAGTGCTTGGAGTGGCGAGTTGACGATCACGACCGACAACAGTTTGAATCAGCGGATCAGTTCGCAATTCATGATGGTCATTGAGATCTTCATGGCCGGCAACCAAACCAAAAACTCGTTGACGAAGCATGCTCAGATAGGAATGTTCAACTTTTCCGGGCTGTCGAATATCAAAAGAATCCAGCAGGTTACCGGCGCGCCGGGTCAAACCGAGTTTGCGGTCGAATTCTTTCACAAAAAGCAACCCGCCGTCACTGCTGATATCTCCACCGGCGAAATTGAATTCAATTTTTCTGCTTTTCGGACCTTGAAAGAACGGAATCGAAACGTTACATTTTGTCATTGGCAGACCTCGGCGTTATATTGTCACGTAAAATATTACAATATAATATATTAGTCGAGAATCTGCCTCTTTGTTTTTGAAAATTTACGCAATATTCAGGCTAGCCTGAATGTTGCATGAAACTTTCGAATCGTCGAGAAATGTTCAGAAGATTCGGAAGTTTTTATTTTCAGAGTCGGATATTGTCGTTTTTTTGCAAATTGAGCATATTCCCCCTTTCCCCCGTTGTTGTTCGGCGAGCCGGGGACAGCTCTCCAAGGTTTTATTCCCAAGCGATGATTTTCGCAGCGATCAAGCGGAGGAGTTCCTGATTTGGACAAGCACTTGAAAGAGCAACATAAATTTTTCTGGTATTCCGCCGAATAATGGCACCGATTTTCACCAGGTATAAGCGAATGCTGCCGCAGGTAGCCTCGGCAAATTGAGTTCCTGTCAACAACAATGCCCGAAACCGTTCCATGAGAATATAAGCCAAACTTGAAAGCAGAAGCCGGAATTGATTTGCCGCAAAGTCATGGCAGCTCGTCCGATCAGCGAAAAGATCCAGCTGCTGTTCCTTGATCCTGTTTTCCATCTCACCTCGGGCGCAATAGACTTTTTCATAAAGATATTGTCCATCATCATCAAGATTGGTGACGATAAAACGATTATTCGGTCCGGGGGAGTTGAATTCCGCTTTGGCAATCACCCGGCGCGGGTATTTCCAAGTTCCTGCCGCATATTCGAACTGAGTAAACAGTTTTGCTTTTTCATGTGTTTCGTTGTAAAGTGCTTCCGCTTTCACTTGAAGATCTTTTGATAATTCCAGCAAACGTGGATTTTTCGCCAATCCGACAATATATTTGACCTCATTTTTATCACACCAGTTCAGCATTTTCTGCCGGCAAAAGCCACTGTCTCCCCGGAAAATAATCTTAACCTTCGGCCATTTCTGCCGAAAGCGCTTTACCAGTAGCGAGAGAATCGCCCAAGCATGCTTGGCCGCATCAATTTTTGATGGACGCAAATAAGCCACAAGCAATTGATCCCCGCAGAAAACATACAACGGCAAAAAGCAATAGTGGTCATAATAGCCATGAAAAAAGCGATTTTCCTGCATCCCGTAAGTGAGGTCATCGGTAGCATCGAAATCAAGAATCAATTCTCGAGGCGGCGTGGAGAAACTTTCGATAAAGAATTCGACAAACAATCGGCTCAAATCTACGCAAGCACGACGATCGATTCCATTTTCGAATCGACATAAAGTGCTTGGAGTGGCGAGTTGACGATCACGACCGGCAACAGTTTGAATCAGCGGATCAGTTCGCAATTCATGATGGTCATTGAGATCTTCATGGCCGGCAACCAAACCAAAAACTCGTTGACGAAGCATGCTCAGATAGGAATGTTCAACTTTTCCGGGCTGTCGAATATCAAAAGAATCCAGCAGTTTACCGGCGCGCCGGGTCAAACCGAGTTTGCGGTCGAATTCTTTCACGAAAAGCAACCCGCCGTCACTGCTGATATCTCCACCGGCGAAATTGAATTCAATTTTTCTGCTTTTCGGACCTTGAAAGACCGGAATCGAAACATTACATTTTGTCATTGGCAGACCTCGGCGTTATATTGTGATGTAAGATATTACAATATAATACGTTAGTCGAGAATCTGCCTCTTTGTTTTTGAAAATTTACGCAATATTCAGGCTAGCCTGAATATTGTATGAAATCGGAAAAAAAGACAGGCAATCTGTCAATCAACACATTATATTGTAACCGCTTATAAAACAGTATAACGTGGAAGATTGCCTATCGCGTAAAGGCAATCTTTAAAAAAAATGACAAAAGAACGGAACAAAGTCCGGCAGCGGCAGTCTATTACCAATGTAAATCTCCTATCTTTTTCCCTCTTTTGTCTGGCCTTCTCCCTCCCCCGGGAGAAGGCGCTTTTTTTATTTTCACAGCCGCCGCGCCGCTCGACCGGACCGGTGCGGGCCGCCTCGAAGTTCAAACATAACCAAGATAACTCCGCGTCAGATTCGGCATCACGATCCGGCCGTTTCGGGCATGATCCGCAAACAACCGGCGAACTGCTGCGACGAATTCCTCATAAGACGGGTCACCCGGCCGGGGCGCATAGGAAGCGGAAAGATTCCGACCGACGAATCCCGTTTCGTCCATCGCCAGATCGTGCCGGAACTGTTTTTCCTCATAACCGCCGCCACGAAAGAAATTCCGGAAGAGTTCCGGCATTTCCGCCATCCGCCCGCCGCTGAAACCGCGGAATGCCGGACAGAAAGCCCGGCAGATTTCGGCATTCGCCCTGACCAGTTCACTGTCGCCGTCCCGGTTGTTCCAGACCAGCGCCACCTTGCCCGCCGGCGACAGGATCCGGCGGCATTCCGCCCGGAACAAAGCCGGATCGAACCAGTGGAACGCCTGCGCCGCCGTCACCAATACGACACTGCCGGCCGCAATGGAAGTCGCTTCCGCCGTACCGGGCATCGCGGTAAAACCGCCGCACCGGCCCAAACGCCGTTCCATTTCCCGCCGCATGTCGCCGTTCGGTTCCACCGCCGTCACCTTCCAGCCGCGCCGCAGCAATTGTCCGGTCAAAATGCCGGTGCCGGCGCCGATATCGGCGACCGGAGCACCTTTTTCCAAGCCGGCAGCGGCCATCAAATAGTCGATATAAGCCTCCGGGTAGGCCGGCCGGCACTTGGCATACACGTCGGCCTTGCCGGAGAATCGATTCTCATTGGTCACGAAATTCACCTGCCTTTCCTGATTTTCCATCGGAATACGATACGTCCGGACTCCGTTTTTGCAACCGGTTGAACCGTCTCCCCCTAAAAAACAGGCCCGGCCGGAAAAGTTTCCGCCCGGGCCCGCCGGCACCCGCAGGTCATCGCTATTGAGTCAACCGGCCGATCAGCTCGACCGCCCGACGCCGGAAATTCCGGTAATCCTGTTCATTATTCGAGTAATTGACGTTGGAACGGAACACGCTGTTCAGCGCCAGCAAATCTTCCGCCGCCTTCAACAGCACAGCCGACTTCCCGGCCTGCCGGCCGGCTTCCAACGCCGCCCGGAGCTGAACGATATACTCGTAATCCTCCATGCCGTCGCAGATCACCTTCAAGCGCAGACTCGGCAGCGGCGAACCGTCTTCCGCCGGATACTGCAGCACACCGTCGCCGTTGGCGCCGTAAGCGCTGTTGTTGAACGGGTCTTCTGCGTTGAAAATCGCCGTCGCCCAGTAGAGAATGCCGTCGAAATCGTATTTCGCAGTCGACCAGGCCATCGCCCGCCAGGCCGAGGATACCGTATCCAGGTGATAGTTCGGCCACGGATACCACGGACCGGAGCAGGGATACTGCCAGACTTCGTTGCCCCTGGCCTGCTGCTCCGCCTTCTGGCGGAAATTCACCCAGTGCGAAGCCGGCACCCAGTATTCGATATCCTCGATCAACCGCGACGGATAATTCGCGTTGCTGCCGGTGATCAACACTTTGATATCCGGCGCGTTTTCATGGATCGAGCGGATCATTGCGTTGACTTCCGCCGATATGCCGTTGCCCGGTTCGTCGATCGGATAGGAGAAGGCATACGGCGCCAGGCCGTTTTCAACATAATGCCGATTGACCGCCTGCCAGATGGCCGGCCACTCCGCCGGAACACTGTAATCGTCGTCCTCAACGTTCAGGTGCCAGAGATACGGCCCGATGCTGAAATTGGTCGCGCCCGCCTCGATATACTTGCGGTTCAAGGCGTCATAGACGTCGGCTTCCACCCGGTAACTGCCGTCCGGCTGTTTGACGAATTCCGGCACGATGCCGGCAGTCAGCTCTTCCGGCAGCAACGACGGCGTGCCGTAGATGATCGGCGTCAGGCGGTGCTCGACCAGCATCATCGCGTATTCATCGGTCAGTTTGAGTAATTTCCCGGCATTTTCCGGTGTGGCTTCCCGGCAGAAACGCGTCCGCAGCGCATTTTCCCAGATCGAAAACGCCGTCTTCATGCTGTGCTTTACCGGAATGGTAATCGGATAAACTTCCAGTTTCACCGGCAATTCGGCGACGTTCCGGCCGCCGGCGGTCACCGTAATGCTGCCGGCATAATCGCCCGGCTCCGCATCCATCGGCACTTTGACCGACGCCCAGACCGGATAGACCTCACCGGCTTTCAACGAAAACGCCGCCGGCAGCGGGAACAGCGGGTCCGGATAATTTCCCTTGCCGCGCACAGTCGGATAACCGATCGCCGGCGCATAGGCGGTCCCTTCCCGGTAGAGCGTCACCGCTTCCGGCGCAATCGTATTGCCGGCGGCATCCTGCAACGCGGAGACTTCGACGGCGATGTCCTTCACCTCATCCCGACCGGTGAAAAAGACCAATTGAAAATTTTCGAACTCATTGCGGGCCGCTTCCAGCACCACTTCCCGCCTGGTGCTGTAATAAGGCAGATCGGCAAAAATCCGGCCGAAGCTGTCCTCCACCCCGATGCCGAGCCCTTTGACCGTCAGTTGCTTTTCCCGCGTCGCCGCCCGGGCGGCAGCCGGATCGGCCGGAAAATAGTAATGATTGGCGAACACCACTTCGGTCCCGTCGGTGATCAGAATATCCAGCGTTTCCGTACCGGCCGGATAAGTATAACGGAACGTGCCGTTCCGGTTGGCAACCTTTTCCGATTTGCCGCCGTTGACCGTCACCGTCATCTCGGCAGTCGGCGCGGCGGAAATTTCAAAGGACTTTTCGTCGAGCCCGGCCATCCGCACCGGCACGACGGCTTTGTCGGCCAGAATCATCTCCGGAAATTCCAGCGGCTTCTGGAACTGTCCGAGAATCAGCGCGAAACCGGAAAATTCCGGGTCGCGGCCGTCGGCCTTGTCCCGGTTACGATGGTTGAACGAACGGTGAAAACTGCCTTTCCAACCGCGGCCCGGAATGATTTGCGCCAGATCGCAGGAGGCGGCCGGCAGGGCCGCCTCGACCGTCCAGTCGTCCTTATTGACCGCCACCTTGCAGCGGACCGGACCGGGCTCATGGTCGATCCCGCCGAATTCGGCGTCGACGAAATTCAAACCGGCGGCGTCCTGCGAATACAGCAGCCACTGATAAATGTTCTCATTGCCGGGCGACATGATGAAAACCTCGATGCAGTCGTCATACAACGGCCCCTGATTCAAAATCGACACGTTGCGGTCGGAAGCGACGGCGCCGATATAGAAATAGTCCTTGTCGTATTTCACGAACAGGCGGGTCTTTTCCTTGGCCAGCCCGAGGTTGCTGGACAACTGGAAACCGGTGATTTCCAGAGCGTCCGCCCATTCAGCCGGGTCGATCACCCCGTCGATGACCGGCGCCTGACCGGTCAGCGGCACCGTCACCTGCGGCGTCAATGCCGAAGCCGACCAGACGGCGGCGGCCGCCAATGTAAACCCACACCATTTTTTGTTCATCAAAATTTGCTCCTTCTGCGTTATTGTACTGCGCTCAGCGCTTCACCGATTTTATGCCGGATCGCCAGCCAGGCGGCCGGGTCATCGTAAACAGCGTAAAAAGCCTCCGGATCCAGAAAAGTATGAAAGGAGGCTTCCCGCGGATTCTGCAGCCGGATCTCTTTCGCCCGGTCGTACTCCCGCTCCGGAATCAACCGCGCCAGTTCGGCGCGAATTTCGGCATAGACGGCCGGATTCTTCTCCCGCAGCAGTTCCAGATAAGTCCAGTCCTCCATGCCGTCGGCCAGCGATTTCAGGCGGATCGTCGGAATCGGGCGGCCGTCCGCGGCGGCATAGATATAAGTGCCCTCGCCGGCCGCGAACGGATTGGGTTCCGCCGGTGCGTTTTTATAAGTATTGAAATTGGCCGCCCAATGCAGCAGGCCGTCGTAATCGAACCGGGCGGCGCCGACCGCCAGCATCCGGATGCCGCACGGCGGCGTGTCGCTGTGCAGATTCGGCAGCGGATAATTCGGCCCGGTGCAGACGTAGGTCCAGACCGGTTTGCCGGCCCGCCGCGCCTTCAGCTGTTCCGGCCGGTTGGTCCAGTGCAGGATCGGCACCCAGATATCGACGCCGGGCATCGCCGGGTCCGGATAATTGGCGCCGCCGGAGGTCAGCAGCATCGGGAGATCCGGAGCCGCCACCGCCAGCATATTTTCCACCCGGTTGACCAATTCGACCTCCTTTTCCGGTTCGTCGATTGGATAGGCCACCGCGTCGGCCAGGTAGCCCCGTTCGGCGGCATGCCGCCGGATGAACGACCAGATCTTCGCCGGTTCGGTGGCTTGAATGTTCATCCACCAGTCGCCGCCGTCGAGTTTGGTTTCATCGAAATTGTAGTGCGGCCCGACCGCGACGACCGACAAACCGCGCCGGCGGTATTTGGCGATCAATTCATCGAAATACCCCATGTTGCCGACCGCCCGGCCGTTTTCGACCCGGTAATCCGGATAAACCGCCCGGCGCAGCCACGGCGCCACCAGCCCGGCATGGGCCAGGACGACCGGATTCAAACGATGCTCCAGCAACATGCTGCAATATTGATCCAGCAGTGCGACAAAGCCTTCGGCATCGCCTTCTTCGACATAACTCTGCAGATCGCGTTCCCAGACATTGACCAGGCTCGGCACGACATTGCGCTCCGGCAGCTCGAAATTCCAAACTTTCACCCGTACCGGCAGTTCGAAGGCGGGACTGTCCGGCTGCCGCAGCACGATTGTGCCGCGGTATTCGCCGGCCGGCGTCCGGCCCGGCGTGAAAATCTCCAGCCACAACACCGCCGGCTCATCGCCACCGGCCTCGAACTGTTCCAATTCCAGCAGCCGGTCCGGAATCCGCGGCAACGGATACATGTAAGGGCTCGGCTTCGGCATCGGATCATACGACACCCGGCTGGCCTTAAAGTCGAAAGGATGCTCGCAACCGGCCGCGTCAGTCAACGTCGCCGGCAATTCCACGCTGAAACCGGTCAAACGCCGGCCCTCATACGGCAGAATCAGCAACTGGCAATTTTCCCGTTCGAACGCGGCGCTCTCCACCGCCACTTCCGGTTGAAAATTCCCCGGATGGAAGGCTGCCGGCAAAATTCTGGTCAGGCCGGATTCCACCGCGACGGCGTACGGCAATCCGGCAGCCCCGGCGCCGAACAGCGCCGCCATCCGTTCCCGGCGATAGGCATCCAGCGATTCGCTGCCGAGCGCCTTCAACCGTTCCCGCCGCTTCAGCCGTTTCACTTCGCCAAAATCGCGGTCGGCCGCCGGCAGCACTTTTAAATCATCCAGCCAGCCGTGAAAAACCCCGCCGTCTTCCCGCAGCCGGCCGCCGATGCGCCATGGCTCCCCGGAAAAGCGCAGTTCACCGGGCTGCTCCGCCGCGGTCCGGCTGATCAAATCGCCGTCGAGATACAATTCCAAAGCATTCTGGTCATAGACCAGCGCGAAATGATACCATTGTTCCGGCTGCAGCCGCTGCGGATGGGCATAACCGTTGTAAATCTGCCGCCCGGAAGCGGTATGCACCTCATACCAGCCGAATCCCGGCCCGCCGTCAAAGCAGAGATCGCGGGCCGGACTTCTGACCAATTGAAAAAACTCCGAATCCGCTTCCGGCCTGCCCCAGAACGAAACGGTCATCTCGTCCCGCGGACGGCTTTCACCGGTCAACTGCAATTCCAGGAAGTCACCGCGCCCGTCGAAGTAAAGGGCGTTTCCGACGATCCCCTCTCCCCGGCAGACCGCCGCCGAACCGGTCAGGCTCTGCCGGCCGTCATCGCTGGTCAACGGTTCCAGGCCGTCGAAAGACCATTCACCGCCTGTCGCCGCCGTCACCGCCAGGAGGATGCCGGCGGCAAATTTCATCGTTTTCCGATTCATAAACAATCGTCTTTTCAATCCTGGTTGCAGAAGTCCCGATAGTTCACCTTACGATCCTCCGGATTGTCGGTCGGATCGAATTCCTGCTGTGTAAAGGAGTCGACATGGCCGTCGACAAAGGTCAGATTCGTCCGCGCGCTATGATCGTACGCCCAGAATTTCTCCTTTTCGATGCAATCCGGGGCCCAGCGCCAGAACGCGTGCAGCGCACAGGAATTGCCGCCGTTGTCGAAAGCGGTCCGTTCGCCGAACATGCCGTTTGCCGAAGGTTTGTCCATCGCCGTCATTTTCCGGTCGCCGCCGGCGAAAGCGCCGTTGATGATATAAGTCGGCATGCCGTTGTCTTTCGCCTCCGATTCCGGAGCGACCGGACAATTGAACGCGCCATCCCACACCGAACGGTTTTCGCCATACGGCATCAGGCGGTAATGCCAGGTGTTTTCATAATTGTTGTCCTCCTGCCACGGACCGCAATCATTGTTGTCGTCGGCATACATGATCACCGACAGCGCCAGCTGCTTGAGTTTGCCGGTGCACCGGATCGCTTGCGCCTTGGCTTTCGCTTTGCCGAGCGCCGGCAGCAGCATACTGGAAAGAATGGCAATAATGGCAATCACGACCAGCAATTCAATTAATGTGAATTTTCTTTTCATCTTCTGAATCCTTCTTTCTGGAAGTTTGGTTTAAACAGTTTAAAAATTCAATTTATCATTTTCGACGGCTTAAACATTGTAAGCCTGGGCCGTCGGGCTGAAGAGGTTTCTGCAGCTTTCGCCGATGACCAATTTGCCCGGCAGCAGATGCGACTGTTCAATCGCGGCATTGGAATTGATCTGCTGCAACAACAATTCCGCCGCCAGCGTCACCGCTTCGCGGGTCGGTTCCGACACGTGGGTGATTTTCAACGGCAGATTGGCCAGCGTATCGGACAGATCGTAACAAGTCAGGCTGACGTCGTCCGGAATCCGCTTGCCGACGAACGCCACCTTGCGCATGAAACGCGGCACATAGACGCCGTTGATCGCGAAAAAAGCGGTCGGGCAATCAGGCCGGCTGAGAATTTCGATGACGCCGTTGGACAAATCCGGGTTGAGGACATCATAGATGATCGTCTGGCGCGGATCATACGGCAGCCCGGCTTCGCGCAACGCTTCGAAATAACCGGCCAAACGCTGTGACGGCCGGGCGAAATTATCGTTCGACGCGCAGATCAGGCCGATCGACTGGTGCCCGGCCTCGATCAGGAAACGGGTCGCCTTGTAGCTGTTGACGAAACACTGGTACCCGACGAACGGCGTCACCCCGTCTCCCACCTCGCGGTCGAATTGGATGACCGGTTTGCACTTGACCATTTCCTTCAGGATCTCCACCGCACGGGGCGCTTCGAACAACGGATACAGCGGCAGATAAAGCACACCATCGGTCGTGTTGTCATACATCAGCGCTTCCAGCTCCTCCGCCTCCGATTCCAGCGTAAGGTCGTACAGCTGGATGTTCAATTCGACATTCAACGCCTTGAAATAACGATGCAGCGTCGTGACGATCGTCACGAACAGCGGCTCCAGCCCGCCCGGCAGCAGCAGCGCAATGCGCCGGGATCTGACCGGCGACTTCGGTTTGGCAAAATAGATGCCCTTCTTCGGTTCCCGGCGAATCAGACAATCCTTTTCCAGCAGACTCAATGCCGAATTCAACGTCGCCAGGCTGACCTGATACTCCGCACAGAGTTCCTTGATCGACGGCAGCTTTTCGCCGTCCTTGGCCCGAAGCGCTACCGCGTGGAGCGTTTCATAAAGTTGTTGATATTTCGAGTTCATCGTCATGCGCTGCTTCCGGGTGACAAAGATGATTAAATACGTTCTGCGATTGTTGTTTCGTTATAAAGTATACTATATCGATACAAAAAAGTCAATATGGCAACCGGTTTTTTCTTTTCTTTATTTGGCTTTCGGCTCTCAAGCGGGCGGAAATACGACAAGTCAGGTCCCCAAGCCATTTCTCTCCTTGTATCGCAACAGCAAAGGACACGCCACACCCGATATCAAAAATCACCGCATCACGGCCGGAATCGTCTGCCGCCGGCTGTGGCTGCCGGCGGCAGAGCAGGAGTCTCCAACGGTCATTCCGGCGGTCAATTGCTGGAGTTGCCGTCGGCGTCACCGTCACAGAAATCCCAGAGCGTCAGCTTACGGCCGCTGGAATAATCGTTGGACGGATCGAATTCGCCGAGCGAGTAAGATTCGACATGACCGTCCATGAATGCCAGATTAATCCGGTTGGAGTGATTATAAGCCCAGGAATTTTCCTTCAAATTGTCGTTGTTCCACATATACCAGCCATGAAAAGGATTCATTCCGCATCCGCCATCCTGAATCGTCCGGCGTTCGCCGTACATGCCGTTCACCGAGGGCTTGCTGAACGCGGACAGCTTGCGGCCGAAAGCCACGAACAGTGCGTTCGGGAAATAACCGGGCAGGCCGTCATCTTTGTCGGGCGTAGCGACATTGCAGTTGAAACCGCCATCCCATACCGACTGATTGTCATAATAGGATTCCATCTTCTGATGCCAGGTTTTGTCGTAACTGTTGGATTCCTGCCACGGGCCGCAATCATTGTTGTCATCGGCATAAATCGTCGTTCCCAGTGCCAACTGTTTCATCTGGCCGGTGCATTTGATCGCCTGCGCCTTGGCCTTCGCCTTGCCGAGCGCCGGAAGCAGCATGCTGGCAAGAATGGCGATAATCGCAATCACGACCAGCAATTCGATTAATGTGAAATTCTTTCTCATCTTTGGATTCCTTCTTTTGGACGTTTTGTTTTTCGGGTTCCAAAATTTATTCTGTTTGTTCGACGCATCAATCATTCATTATAAGCCTGGATTTCCAGTTTCGGCATCACCTTGCAGCTTTCACCGGCCACCAGTTTTCCCGGCAACAGTTGCGACTTGACAACCGGCGTTTTCGAATCGAGCTGCTGCAGCAACAGCTCCGCCGCCAGCGTCACCGCTTCACGAGTCGGTTCCGACACATGGGTAATCTTCAACGGCAGATTGGCCAGCGTATCGGACAGATCGTAACAAATCAGGCTGACATCGTCCGGGATCTGTTTGCCGACGAACGCCACTTTGCGCATGAAATGCGGCACATAGACGCTGTTGATCGCGAAAAAAGCGGTCGGACAATCAGGCCGGCTGAGAATTTCGATGACGCCGTTGGACAACTCCGGATTGAAAGCATCGTAAATGATCGTCTGCTGCGGGTCATACGGCAAGCCGGCGTCGTGCAGCGCGGCAAAATAGCCGGCCAAACGCTGCGACGGCCGGGCGAAATCATCGTTCGAAGCACAGATCAGGCCGATCGACCGGTGCCCGGCTTCGATCAAATGCCACGTGGCGCTGTAGCTGCCGTTGAAGCATTCGTAGCCGACAAACGACGTCACCCCTTCCCCGACTTCGCGGTCGAACTGCACCACCGGCTTGCGCTTGACCATTTCCTTCAGGATCTCCGCCGAACGGGGCGTGTCAAACACCGGATACAGCGGCAGATAGAGCACGCCTTCCGAACTGTCGTCATCCATCAGCGCCTCCAGCTCCTTCGCCTCCGATTCCGGACTCAGATCGTACAACTGGATATTCAACTGGATATTCAACGCCTTGAAATAACGGTGCAGCGTCGTGACGATCGTTACGAACAACGGCTCCAGCCCGCCCGGCAGCAACAGCGCCACCCGCCGGGTCCTGCCCGGCGCCTCCGGCCTGGCAAAATAGATGCCTTTCTTCGGCTCCCGGCGGATCAGCCGGTCCTTTTCCAGCAGGTTCAGCGCCGAACTGAGCGTCGCCAAACTGACCCGATACTGCGCACAGAGGTCCTTGATCGACGGCAGTTTCTCGCCGTCTCTGGCCTGGAGCGCCGCCGCATGGAGCGTTTCATAGAGTTGCTGGTATTTCGAATTCATCGCACAAGTCCATCCAAGGAATATTATCTTTCCGCATTGTCGTGTTGTTTCGTTATAAAGTATAGTATATCGATACAAAAAAGTCAATACCCTGGCCGACTTTTTTCGATTTTTTTTCGATTTTTCCCTTTTTTCCTGTCAAACCGGCAATTTTCGCTCAATTACCGGCGTACAACCTATATCGCTATAGTAAAATATATTTCCACACTATATCGAAAAACATCAATCCAGGCCAAAGCAGGAATCGCAGCGACGGCATTCTTCGTTCCTGGCTCCACCGGGCGCCGCGGCGAAATCCTTCCGGAAAAGATTCCTTTGCCGCTTGCAAGAATCATTTCGACAATTATCTTTCACCATGATTTTTTATCGATCAAGGAGACGAAAATGGCTTTTTTACAATGCAATTTCCATTCCGACACTTTGATGCGCGGCTGTTCCATGAACGTCATCCTGCCGCAGCGTTCCCATACGCTGATCGGCCAGCAGTCCGGCCGGGCGGCAGCCGCAATGCCGGTACTCTATCTGCTCCACGGCATGAGCGACGACCACACCATCTGGATGCGCCGGACCTCGATTGAACGTTATGTCGCTCCGCTCGGCATCGCTGTCGTCATGCCGGACGGGCAGCGCAGCTTTTACCGCGACATGGGCTACGGCGGCCGCTTCTGGAGTTTCCTCAGCGAAGAACTGCCGGAAATCGTCGCCGGCTTTTTCCCGGTCAGCCGCCGCCGCGAGGACACCTTCGTCGCCGGGTTGTCGATGGGCGGTTACGGCGCCCTGAAGCTGGCGCTGAAACATCCGGATCGGTTC
This sequence comes from Victivallis sp. Marseille-Q1083, assembly GCF_903645315.1. Taxonomy (NCBI): domain Bacteria; kingdom Pseudomonadati; phylum Lentisphaerota; class Lentisphaeria; order Victivallales; family Victivallaceae; genus Victivallis; species Victivallis sp. Marseille-Q1083. Next base: position 2,599,578 of record NZ_CAHJXL010000001.1, on the reverse strand, counting down.
GCCGCCGCCGCCAGCTTCTCCGGCGTCACCGATATCGCCCATTTTACCGATGCCAATGCCGATGCGGGCTGGCGACAGGAAATGCGGACCATCTTCGGCGACGCCGGACCGCAACCCGGCAGCGACGACGATCCCTTCGCTCTCGCGAGCCAGGCGGCCCGGGCGCCGCAGCGTCCCCGGCTGCACCTGGAGTGCGGAACCGAGGATATTCTCTACGCCGACAACGTCAAATTCCGCGATCACCTCCGGAGTTTCGGAAACTGCTTCGATTTGAATTATATCGAGCGTTCCGGCGGTCATACCTGGGAATTCTGGGACGTCTGCATTCAAAATGCCCTGCAATTCATGTTTCCAAAGCAATCGTAAATCAATCCAAAGGAGTTTGCCATGCGAATCGATACCCTTCCTCAACCGGTCATGGGCTGGAACAGTTTCGACTGTTGGGGAATTTTCATCAACGAAGCCCAGGCGCTGGCCAATCTGGACGCGTTCCTGACCAAGCTGAAACCCCACGGCTATGATTATTTCTGCATCGACGCCGGCTGGTATTCGGAATACGGCGCCCTGCTCGAGCCGGACAACCCGGCAGCCGCCGACCGGATCGACGTTCATATCGACGCCTACGGACGGCTGGTGCCGGCGCCGAAACTGTTTCCGCGCGGCCTTCGTTATATCGCCGACCGCTGCCATGAGGCCGGCATCAAATTCGGTGTGCATTTGATGCGCGGCATCCCGCGCAAAGCGGTCGAGGAAAATACGCCGGTGCTCGGCGCCGACGGCATCCGCGCCGCCGATATCGCCGATACCGGCGATCTGTGCGGCTGGTGTCCGCTCAACTACGGCGTCGATATGACCAGGCCGGGCGCCCAGGCTTATTACGACAGCGTCATCGCCTATCTGAGCGATGAACTGCAAATCGACCTGCTCAAAGCCGACGACCTGGCGGATTATCCGGCCGAAATCGAAGCGATCGGCAAAGCGATCGCCAAGGCGTCGCGGCCAATCGTCTACAGCCTTTCCCCGGGTGATTTCGTCTGGACCGGCAATTACGGGTTGATCCGGCAATATTGCAACATGTTCCGGATTTCCGGCGACATCTGGGACCGCCCGAACGACCTGACCCGGATTCTGGATCGCTGGGAACAGTGGGAAAATTGCGGCGACCGCAGTTGCTGCCTCGATCTGGACATGATTCCGTTCGGTGCGCTGCAGGTCTACTCGAAATCCCGGAACTCTTCGGACAATGCCGCCCTGAGCGGTGTCGGGCACAGCCGGATGAGCGAACTGTCCGCCGCGGAAAAACGCTTCTTCATCACCCAGCGGGCGCTGGCCGCGTCACCGCTGCTCTTCGGCGGCGACCTGACGCTGACCGACGACGAGGATATCGCCCTGGCGACGCACCCGGAAATACTGGCCTGCTGCCGCAACTTCGTGGTCGGACGCAAGGTATATGCCCGTTATCAACTGGATGTCCGCAAAGCGCCGGAACAGGGCAACGCCGGCCACGGCTGGTTCGGCATCTTCAACCGCCACGCAACGCCCTGGCAATGCACCTTTCAGCCGGCCGATTTCGGCTTCGAACGGTGGCCGGAGCGGCTGTTCAGCATCTGGGAGAACAAGAGTTATCTTCCGGATCGGAACGGCCAATTGGTCATCGATTTCGAACCGGTCATGGAGGTGAAATTTTTCCGCTATTGATAAAAATCCAATCGCTCCGGCCCGGCCGGAGCGATCTGCTTTTTTTTCATCCTGATCCGCCCCTCCAACCGCACGAACGGCTCAGGCGTTGAACGGCTCTGCCGAAGCGTGCCCGTCCCCCCGGACGACATTGGCAAAGTCATTGTGCCGGAACGCGGTCGTCTGCATCCCCCGTCGAGGAGTGGCAGATGTACGGCGTCCTGTTGGAGATTCCCATCGCATTCATGAAATTACCGGCATAGGCGATGGCGCCGGCCTGTATCCGGCAGCCGCCGCTGTACTTCGACATAAAAATTCTCCACCGCTTCCGGCACCGGATTGTTCCCCGCATTTCCATTGCCGCAATCGTTCAGCAGCAGACTTCCGGCCAGGGCGCCGGACACCGGCAACCACTTCATATCCAGATACTCCCTCATAAGATCATTCAATAATCAGCATCGATGCAAAAAATTTGTAGATCGTTTTAAAAACGGAATACTAGCAGCTCGTCCGGCACTCTTTCGGCGGCCGGCCGCGCAGCCGCCGGAATACCCTTGAATAGTGGAACTCATTGGCGAAACCGGTCGCCTCGGCCACTGTTTTGAGCCGCATGCCGCGCGCCAGCAGCGGCAGCGACTGTTCAATCCGAATCCGCTGCAAAGTCTCAAGCAGCGTTTCGCCGCTCTCAAGCCGATAGCGGTGCGCCAGTGTGGAAAGACCGATGCCGAGTTCACGGGCCAACTGAATCTGGGTGATTTTTTCCATATAGTGACGTTCGAAATATTCACGCACCCGGGTCGCCAACGGCCGGGGCGGCAATTCCCGTTCATCCACCGAACGGATAAAGCCCTCCCGGCACGGCCAGGAACGGGCAACCAGGAAATCGAGCAGTTTCGCCAGCGCCCCGCAACTGCGGAAATATCCGGCGCTGCCGCCGGCGGCCGCCGTATCGATCGTCTCAAAAAGCAGCGACTCGATCCGATGCTGCGGATCGAGGAAACGGGCAAACCCGGCCGGATTGTCCGCCAGACGCCACAACGCGCCCCCCTCCGCGTCAAACACCACATAAGCCGACCGGACCGGTTCGCCGGCACAATATTCCTCACGATAGAAGAATTCCGGCGGATAGAGATGTCCGACGTTGGCCGGCCGTTCCAGCCACGGCCCTTCCCCGGCCTGCACCCGGCCGCAGGCGGCGATGGAATAATCGAACACCCAGTGGCCGTGGCGATTTTCATTGGTTCGATCGCTGCCGCAGACCGACTGCTGGCGCTGGGCGGTATGGAGCGCGATCCGCGGCGCTTCGCTAAAATAAAATCCCGGCATGGCTCATTCTCCAGATTTGCAGAATCGGATATGTTTTTCCACAATCAGACATTCTTTTTCCGTCGGTTTCATACTATACTAAATATAAAATCCGATTCTTTCAAATACAACCATTCAGCAGTGGAGCAAGCAACGAAATGAAAAGAAAAGCGGCAATTTTCCAAGGTCCCGGCCAACCATTCCAGGTACGGGAATATCCAACCGTCCAGCCCGGTCCCGGCCTCGCCGGCCTGGCGCTGCTCTCCAGCGGCATCTGCGGCACCGATGTCCACATCGCGGCCGGCAAACTGGCGATGCCGGACTTCCCGCTGATCATCGGCCACGAATTCATCGGACGAATCGATATGCTCGGCGCCGGGCCGGCGGTCGACGCACTGGGCCGGCCGCTGGCAGTCGGCGACCGGGTGATTGCCAGCGTCGCCGTCCCGTGCGGCAACTGTTTCAACTGCCGCAAAGGCGAAACGGCCAGTTGCCTCGCCTTCGGCGTCACCTACGCCCAGCCGGCGTCGGACCCGCCGCATTTTCACGGCGGCTTCGCCGAATATCTCTACAGTCCGCTGACCAACCTGGTAAAACTGCCGGAGCAGGTCGACACCTTCGCCGCCGCCGCTTTTCCCTGCGGCGGTCCGACGGTCATCCGCGCCTGTGAATACGGCGGCGGACTCGAAGCGGACGAATTAATCGCCATTCAGGGCAACGGTTCGCTCGGTTTGTTCGCGCTGGCCTGGGCCAAGGCGCACCGCTGCCGTACCGCGCTGATCGGTTCGGCCGCCAATCCGGCCCGCCTCGCGTTGACTGAAGCATTGGCTCCCGACCGGTTTTTCGATTACCGCCAGTCAACGAACGACGACATTCGTCAGGCCCTGCTGGCCGAAGCCAGACGTCTCGACCGCGGCGACGGCGCCGACGTCGTCATCGAAACCAGCGGCGCGCCGGACGCCTTCACGTTCGGGCTGTCGCTGCTGCGCACCCGCGGCCGTTATTTCGTACCGGGGCAGTATTCCAACCGGGGCGCGGTGGCGATCGAACCGCAGCAGATCACCTTCCGGGCGCTGCGCATCATCGGCAGCGGGCAATATACCATCGCCGATATCGGCCGGTATTTGGAATTTCTGGCCGCCCATCCCGAACTGCAGAAACTGTTCAGCCGGCTGGTAACCAGGTATCCGGTCGCCCAGGTCAATCAGGCGATGGCCGACGCCGAAGCCGGCCGGGCGATCAAGGCGGTATTCGTGCCGGAGGAATGAAACAATGTTATTTCGGCGAGTCGATTATGCCAGCCCGGTCGACAACGCTCCCGACTGGTACCTGCAGCACGACGGCGCCCCGAACCGCCCCTGCGTCGTCATGCTGCACGGCCACGGCGCGCACGGCGATCAATTGTTGACCCGCCCGGACCTGGCCCGGTGGCTGCCGGAACTGGCGGCGCTGCAAATCAGCCTGCTGCTGCCGAACCTGCGCGACAACGCCTGGATGTCGCCGGCCGCCGCCGCCGACCTCGCCTGGCTCCTTTCGACCGTACCCCAACGCCGCTCGAAAATCGTCCTCTGGGCCGGCTCGATGGGCGGCACCGGCGCACTGATTTTTGCGGTGCTTCATCCCGAACTGGTCGACGCACTGGTCGTCATGGGCGCCGCTACCGACCTCGGCCGCTACCGCGACTGGTGCGGCCGCCAGCCGGCCGCAATCCCGGCCGAAATTCACCGGGCGATCATGGCCGCCTATGCCGGCAGTTCCTGCCGGGCGCACAGTGCTGTCGACCGGGCGGACCGGTTGACGATGCCGATTCGCTTCCGGCACGGCGGCGCCGACCAAATCATCCCGGTGGAACAGGCCAGGGCGCTGGCAAAGCGGCTGGCCGGGCGGACGAACTTCGATTACCGGGAAATTCCCGATGGCGACCACGACTCGCCGCTCGCCTTCGGGCTCGAAGATCTGCGGGACATGTTGAAGAAACTGGAAAGGACACAACCATGAAAAATTGGCGGGAAGTTTTAAAGCGGGAACGTTCCGGACAATATCCGGCCCAGCCGCCGGTCGATCTCTTCCGTTACCGGCAGGGAGTCTACTACCGGACCCATGACGGCGCCGAAACGCCGGAAGCGATCCGGCGGGTCGAAGCCTTTCGCCACGCTTTGCTGACCATTCCGGTCTTGCTGGCGGAAGAACAGGAATTTTACGGCGGCGTCGAACTGTTCCGGCGCGCCGAACTGCCGCCGGAAATCGAAGCGGCCGATTACGCCGAGGCGATCCGTTATGCGGACCGGCATCCGTTACGGCCGTTTGAAATCGGCAGTTCCCACACGGTACTCGATTTTGAAACCGTTCTGACCGAAGGACTCGGACGAATGATCGAACGGGCCCGGCTGGCGGAACGGCATTTTCAAACGCCGATCGCCGTCGCGATGCGCCAGGCCCTGGAAGCGCTGCGCGACTGGCTGCAACATGCCGCCGATGTCCTCGCCGCCTCCCGGCCGGCCGCGGCGGAGCGGCTGCGCCGGATCGCCGTCGAGCCGCCGCGGCATTTCGACGAAGCCATCCAACTGGTCTGGGCGCTGTTCGTCGCCCTGGAAATGGAAGGCCGCGCCCACAATGCGCTCGGCCGGATCGACCAGTATCTGCTGCCATTCTGGCGGCATGACCAGCTCGACCGCGAGCCGACGCTCGATTTTCTCTGCCAGCTCTGGAGCAAAATCGACGGCTTCCAGGAGGTGACCAACCTCTGCATCGGCGGCGTCACGCCGGACGGCAGAGATGCGGCCAACCCCTTGAGTTTCCTGATGCTGGAAGCGACCGGCCTTGTCCGTTCGGCGCACACCAATTTGTCCGCCCGGCTGCACGACGCGAGCAGCGACGCATTTTTACTGGCCTGCATCCGGCTGATCGGCAGCGGCATCGGTTTTCCGGCGGTATTCAACGACGAAGTGAACATCCGGATGCTGCAGCATTTCGGGATTCCGCTGGCAGCGGCGCGGGATTACGCGCTGGTCGGCTGCGTCGAAGTGCAGCTCGCCGGCCGGCAGTGCGCCTGGGGCGACAGCCGGTTCAATCTGCCGAAAATCTTCACTGAAACCATGCTGCACCTGCCGGAATTTCCAACCTTCGAAGCCCTGTGGGAAGCCTTCGCCGCCGGCGTGCGTTGCGGCCTGGAAGAACACGCCCGGCGTTACAACGCCGAACTGGCGGCTTTCGATCCGGCGATTTTTCCCGATCCGGTACTCTCCGCCGTGACGCGCGACTGTCTCAACCGCGGCTGCGACATCAACGCCGGCGGCAGCGAATTTCCGCGCTTCCACGGTATCGGCATGATGGGCCTGGCCACGCTGGCCAACAGCCTGGCGGCGGTGAAAAAACTGGTCTACGAAGAAAAGCGTATCGAACCGATTCGGCTGGTCGAAGCGCTCCGGCGCGACTTTCAGGGCGACGAAGAGTTGCGGCAGACGCTGATCCACTGCGCGCCCAAATACGGCAATGACGAACCGTACTGCGACGAACTGGCGGCACGCATCGTCGAACTCTGCGCCGCCGAAGCCGGCCGGCTGACCATGGCCGACGGCGGCTGTTTCCAGAGCTGCATGGCCTCGAATACCAGCAACATTCCGGCCGGCGCCGAAACGATGGCCACCGCCGACGGCCGCCACGCCGGCGTCGCGCTGTCCGACGCGGCCTCGCCCGACGCCGGGCTCGACCGGGAAGGCCCGACCGCTTTCGTCAATTCGATCATTCGTCCCGATTACTCGCAGGCGAACTGCACGGTGGTCAACATGCGGTTTCTGCCGGAGATGTTCGACGACCCGGGCCGGCTGCTCGTACTGCTGCGCCGCTTCATCTCCGGGCGCGGCCACGAGATGCAGTTCAACGTGACCGACAACGCCACGCTGGCCCAAGCGATCGCCGAACCGGAAAAATATGCCGACCTCATCGTCCGGGTCAGCGGCTTTTCGGCATTTTTCACCCAGCTCGACCCGCTGGTGCAGCGCGACATCATGCGGAGGCGGGCGCATGGCTGCTGAAGGAAATATCCTGCGCATCCAACGCTTCTGCGTCAAGGACGGTCCCGGCATCCGCACGACGGTGTTCCTGCAGGGTTGTCCGCTGCGCTGCCGCTGGTGCCACAACCCGGAATCGCGGGAATTCGCGCCGCGCGTCTCGGTCAATCCGGCCCACTGCCTCGGCTGCGGACGCTGCCGGCCCGGGGCAATTCCCCCGGCTTGCCGCCGGACCGCCGCCACCGCCTGTACCGGTTGCGGAAGATGTGCCGCCGAATGTCCCGGCGGCGCGTTGACGCTGCTCGGACGGCCGATGAGCGCCGAGGCGGTGCTCGCCGTCGTCCGCCGCGACCGGTTTTACTACGATCAGAGCGGCGGCGGCCTGACGCTCTCCGGCGGCGAACCACTGTCACAACTGGAATTTGCGCTGGAACTGTTGAGGCTTGCCCGGCAGGAGGGAATCCATACCGCTGTGGAAACCGCCGGCATCCGCCTGCCGGAACCGGTGGAGATTTTGGCGGAATGCAGTGAATTGATCCTGTTCGACCTCAAAGCGGCCCGGCCGCGTTACCGGGAACTGACCGGCGCCGACGGCGAAACGGTCGAAAAGAACCTGCGGCGTTTATCGGCCGCCGGCGCCCGGCTGCGGCTCCGCGTCCCGCTGGTGGCCGGCGTCAACGCCGAACCGGCCCTGCTGCGCTGGCTGGCCGAACTGGCCGCCCTGCCCGGCGTCGAAGGCGTCGACCTGTTGCCGTATCACGATATGGGACGCGGCAAAGCCACGATGGCCGGACTGCCGGAACCGGATTGGCCGGCGCTGGCCGCTCCTTCGCCGGAGCTGCTCGAACGGTGGCGCGTCGGGCTGGACCGACACGGCATCGCCGTATCGGTCGTGTGACGATCCGAATCATTGGACGCTATGAAAATATCGCCCGGACCACCCCGGAGGAGCCGGAACGAAGCTATTTTCCCCCGGCCGCCTTGACCGCCTGGTATTTCCGGCGCAAACAATGCAGGATGGTCACCGGATTTTCCGCCGCGATCCGGTACAATACCTGACGGCGGTCGCGGCGGCAGGCGATCAGCCCGGCGACGCGCATCTTGTTGAGATGCTGCGACACGGCGCCCTGCTGCCCGTCGATTCCTTCGACAACCGCGTTGACCGAGGATTCGCCGTGAATATCCAGATAGTCCAGAATTTGCAGCCGCTGCGGATGGCCCATCAGCCTGATCACCTCGGCCATCGGCCGGAGGAATTCCTCCGGCAGTCGTTCTTCATTCATCATATCAGATAAACAAAGTGTTGTTGCTGGACTGGGCCATCTCGACAAAGCTGGCAACGCCGGCCACTTCGTCGACTTCAATCAATTCCTCCCGGCGAATTCCCATGATATCCATCGCCATTTCGCAGGCGATGAACCGGACCCCGAGCGCCCGCGCCTGCTGCAGCAACTCCGGCAGCGCCGTCACCTGGCGGTCCGCCATCACCTGTTTCATCATTTGCGTGCCCAGGCCGGCCATATTCAGCTTCGACAGCTTCAGGCGACCGGCGCCTTTCGGCAGCATCCAGCCGAACAGGCGCGCCAGGCCGCGTTTGGCGACCGGCGGCGCCGGATCGCGGCGCAGCACGGTCAAGCCCCAGAAGGTGAAGAAAATACCGACCGGTTTGCCGGCCGCCGCCATGCCGCAGGCGATGATCAATGCCGCCATCGCCTTATCCAGATCATTGCTGAACAGCACGATAGCACCGCCATTCGCCGACCGTCCGGACCAAGCCGCCCCGGACGGAGCCACGCCGCCCTTGCGGATGACCGCCCGGAGATGATCGGCCAGCTTTTCTTCCCCGACCAGCGAATTGCCGCTGGAACGCAGCCAATTGGCCAGATCGACCTCGAAAGAGAGCGGCGCCAGCAATTCCACTTCTCCGCCGTCCGCCAAAGCATCGACCGCCTGCTTCAGCCGGACCACCGGGCCGGGACAAGCCAACGCCCGGGCGTCGACCACCGGCCGGTCGGCGGCGGCTTTCGGCGGCGGCGGTTGAACCGGCGACGGTTTCGTCAGGTTATCGGCCGGCGGCTGCAACTGCTTCCAGGTCAGATAACCGCCCGAAAGATTGACCGCGTCGAAACCGTGCTGCACCAGGATGCGTTCCGCCACATACCCGCGCAAACCCGATTGGCAGAAGATGAAAATCCGGCGGTCTTTCGGCAATTCGGCCAGCTGCCGCCGCAACGCGCCGAGCGGAATATGGTGCGCCCCCGGCAACGAACCGAGTTCGAACTCCGCCGGCTCGCGGACATCGAGCAGCCAGGCGTCGGCCGGCAACGCTTCGAAATAGGCCGCCGTCGTCAAACCTTCGATGACGTTTTCGCCGATCATGCCGGCCAGATTGACCGGATCCTTCGCCGCGCCGTACGGCGGGGCATACGCCAATTCCAAATCGGCCAGCGCCTGAATGGGCAGACCGTTCCAGATGGCGGAAGAGATCACGTCAATCCGCTTATCCACCCCTTTGGCGCCGACGATCTGAGCGCCAAACAATTTGCCGCCGTCCCCGAACAACAGCTTCATATGCAGCGGCGCGCCGCCGGGATAATAGGAAGCGTTGGAGTTGGGATGCAAATAAATCTTCCGGTAGGGTATTTCGGCCGCCTGCAGCCACCGTTCGGAATGGCCGGTCGAACCGGCGGTCAGGCCGCCAACCTTGATCACCGAGGTGCCGATGGTACCGCGATAACGCCGATGCTGCCCCAGCACATTGGCCGCCGCCAGCCGTCCCTGCCGGTTGGCCGGCCCGGCCAGGGCAATCGCGGTCGGCTGTCCCAGAATCGGATCGATCACCTCGATCGCATCGCCGACCGCATAGATATCCGGATCGGCCGTCTGCAATTCGTCATTGGTAACGATGTGGCCGCGCGCGCCAAGCTTCAAACCGGCCGCCGCCGCCAATTCCGAATTCGGCCGTACCCCGATGCTCAAAACGGCCAGATCGGCCGTCAGGCAGCGGCCATCCGCCAGTGTCGCCGTCAAACCGGCTTCAGCCGGCCGGAAGCCGGTCAACTGCGCTTCCAGCACCACGTCGATCCCGCCGCGGCGCAATTCGGTTACCAGCAGGTTGCCCATTTCAAAATCCAGTGTCGGCAGCAATTGGCGTCCCCGCTGAACCAGCGTCACCGCCAAACCGCGCCGCTGCAGATTCTCCGCCAGCTCAAGCCCGACAAAACCGCCGCCGATCACCAATGCCGTTTTCGCGCCGGCTTCCAGCGCCGCCGCCAGCCGGTCCATATCCGCCAGTGTCCAGAGGTGATAGACGCCGGGCAACTCCGCCCCCGGCATCGTGACCGGCGCCGGCGATGCGCCGGGCGCCAGAATCAATTTATCGTAGGACTCCATCACCTCCCGCCCGGTGGACAGGTCGCGCAACTTCACCTGCCGGCCGGCCCGGTCGATCGCCGTCGCTTCGCAACGCACCCGGACATCGACCCGGAAACGGGCCCGGAATTTCTCCGGCGTCATCACCAGCAACGCGTCGCGCCCGGCAATGATTCCACCCAGGTGATACGGCAAACCGCAATTCGCATAGGAAATGTTTTCGCCGCGCTCCACCAGCACGATTTCACAATTTTCATCCAGCCGCCGCAGCCGGGCCGCCGCACTTGCGCCGCCGGCGACTCCGCCGATAATCAGAACTTTCATGACTTTCTCCCGAGTTGACTTTTATATTAAGATATCATGATATTTTGATATTTCAAATCGACGGATCAACTTTGGAGCCCCTAAAAACAATACGGCTTCACTCCCGGCTGGAACAGCTATAAATACGCCATATGCAGTTTTTTCATAAACAGCTCAGCCGGCCAGGCGATGATCGGCCGGCGCCGGCGGCAGGCTGAAATTGCGAAGTGCAGTCCGGATGTTCCTTGTTTCAAGTTCTGCCGGATGATGAAAAAAAATGGCTTCCATCATTACAGTAAAAAAAATTAATTTTCACTTGATATTGCCGAGATCAGCGATATTTATACTAATATAATAAGGATTGAGCCGTTTTACATCAGTGTTTTTGAAAAAAATAGCAATTCACGCGGGGGATATGTTTTTTCACCTCAACCCAAAATCAGGAAAGGGAAATGAGCTATGTTGATGGTGTTATTCATTTTTATCGTATCTTTGCTGGTACAGGCGGCGTTGTTCTATGTGGCCGTCCGGCTAACCGGCAACCCGACGCCTTACAAAGTGTTGTTCCAGATCGCCCTGATTGGTTCGCTGTGTGCCCTGGTTCCATTCATCGGTTTTCCCATCAGTTTGATCGTCGTTCTGTTTTTGCTGGTGAACTGGGGGGAGATGTCCTGGGGCGCCGCCATTCTGACGGTTTTGCTCACCTACGCGCTGGCGATTGCCATGCTCTTGGTGATCGGACTGATTACGGGAGTTACTTTTTTCGGTCTGTCCGACACTGCCGCGACCACCACTGCAGTTCCGGCCGGCATTGTCCTGTTTCGCTAGAGACAGCCGTCAAGCGATGGATGGCGCAACCGCCATCCATCATTTCCCTCAACTTTGCCGCCGGCAACGCCGAAGCGATCGGCGATTTTCCGTCGACATACCCCGGCGGCCCCGGCGGATCTGCCGGACGCTCAACGGCCGGAACTTTTCCATTTTTATTTATTGAACCACCTGGCCGGCTTCTATTTTCTGGCCGAGCCGCGGCACGATGATCTGCAGGCCGTCTTTCAGTTGCGGCGCGTTGACCCGGACGTAATTCATCGATTCACCCAGCTTCGCAACGGAAATTTTTTCGGCTTTTCCGCCGGCAGCCGCCAACAAGAAGTATTCCGCATCGTCCTCGTTGTACAGCAAGGCCTTCTTCGGCAGGTAAAAGCCTTCCAGTTCGAAATTTCCCCGGAGATTGACCTGTAACTGCTCCCCGGGCCGGAATTGACGCATCTGCGCCTGGTAAGCCACCTTCGCCGCATCGCCGGTCAACGCCGCCGGAACCTGATTGGCCAGCAGATCGAATTTGCTCAACTCCGGCGCCGGTTCAATCGCCTGCATCCGGTAGACGCCCTGCACCGTCAGCATGTTGATCGACCGGACCGGCACCCGTTTCAGCGTCATGCTCCGCGTGACGGGCCGTTTGTCGTCGTAGGCGGCGGCATCGGTCACTTTCCAGACGAATTCGCCGGCTGTATCGCGGTGAAGCGCCGGCGGATCAATCCAGAAAACCGGCCGGCCCGGTTCCGGTTCCGATTCGTTGACGAAACTCAGTTCATCGATCCGCGGCAACTGCCGCTCTTCGGCCGTCAGGGTGCCGATCGGCAGCAACGGATTCTCGACATAACAGTTCAAACGGTCGGTCAGCACATCTTTCTGATCGAACCAGGCGGCCACCGGCGTCTCCGCACCCACCGGAAAAACCTTGACCGACGTCGTCAAATCGATCTGGCTGGTCAACTGTTCCGACAGCGGCACCACCACTTTCATCGGCGAAAGCAGGACAATTTCCAGGACATCCTGCGCATTGTCCACCACCGTCCCCGGATAATAGTAAATTTCGCTGATCATACAGTTGAACGGCGCGGCGACCGTACAGGAATCCAGCACATACCGGGCCTTCTCCAATTCCACCCGGGCTTTTTCAAACTCCACCTGAGCGGTATCGTACTTCAATTTCGTCTGCAGGTACTGTTTGGTGCTGATCACTTCGGTCTTGTGCAGCGACAAGTCGCGCTGATAATCCGCTTCACTCTCAGTCAACGACGCCTGCGCCTCGCTCAAACGCAGCTTCGCCAACTCCAGATTGTGCTGCGGGACCGCCGTATCCTGCTGGGCGATGACGTCGCCCTGTTTCACCACCTGCCCGATGTCGTTGAGGATCCTCCCCCTCAGAAATTTACCCGCCGGCGCAATAAAAGTGATCCGCCCTTTCTCTTCAAAGGAAATTTTCGCCCGGCGCGGATATTCCACCGAACCGGTAAAAACCAGATCCTCCGGAAAGTGGCTTTTCAAAGCAAACCAATCATACTGTTCCGCCGCCGATAAGCCGGCAACGCTCCACGACAGAACCGTCAATCCCAGCAATTTCCAAACCGTCGCAGTCATTTTCCGCCTCCTCGAACTTTTTCTCCACGCGTACAGGCATCGCCGTTCTCTCCGGAATTAATATAGAGAGTTTCCGGTAAAAGCCAAATCGATTTCCGCCGAATCGCCGGAATCGGGCCGGTCAAAATCGATTCGGCCGCCAGATGCCGTGAATAAAAAAAGCAAGAAGTGACTTATCTACCTGCAACCGTCCAAAACGAGGGGGTCGTGAAAAACCTCAAAAAAAACAGTTGCGCAGATAAGTCACCCCTTGAAGATGACTCAAATTCCTTCGGAACGCATCTCGGCTTTTGCTTCGGCGACCATGCTGGAACGCTCCTTCAGCAGCATCGAGACAATCTCCTCATACCGTTTGACCAGATAATACTCTTCCGGCCGTTTTTCCCGGTTGCGCTCGGCAATTTGCCGGGCCGTATTCAAATACTGACGGCAAGTGATATAATCCTGTTTGATATCGATATAGAAATCGAGGATCGAAAAATAAGGATCGAGATTCTCCGGCTCCAATTCGATCGCCCGCTGCAATGTCATCAATCCCATCTCATAGTGACCGCGCTGAAATTGCAGTTTGGCCAGCATCACCTGCGGCAATGCAGCGGTCGGATTTTCCGCAATTTCACGACGAATGAACTGTTCCCGCCGATAATCCTCATACGATTCAAGCAGGCTGATAAAACCGCCGCCCAACAGCATGCCCACCAGCAACGCCAGGCACAGTTGTTTACGATTCTCCGTCACTTTACCACCTCCCGGCTGCTGCGCAGCCGCGAAAAGTTCCCGGTTTCACCTTCGCCCCTTCTCCGGCCGGAGAGGAAAAACGCCGACGTCGGAACACGGCAAATCCGTCAATAAAGATATCTTATTTGAGAGTTATAGTATAAAACGATTAAATTGTCAATATCTGATCAAAAAAAATCACAAAAAAACCACCAGAAAATAATACAAAATTCCACTTTTGATTATTTGTTCACCTTTTTGTTACTATATTTTTTTGATTTTTCATCGCCCGAATATCCTTCGCCATTCCCGCCAACAGTCAAACTTTCACCGCCAATTGCAGAATTGCCGTATAATACCGCCTGCCGCGTTCAGTCGCTTCGGCCAGCCGCTGCTGTTCCTTGAGAATAGCCAGCGCCGGCAGACGCCATTCGCCGTCGGTCAGCTCCAGATCATAAACCGGAAACAAGCCATCCAGCCGCGACAGCCACTGCAGCATTTCATCGCGCTCACTCTCCCGGACGACGAGTTCGAACTGCACATCCCAGCCGGATTCGGCATTCAACGGCGCCAACCGGACGAACCGCGTCACCACCTTGACCGGACCGGATTGCCAGGTAACCGGAAATTCGCCGCGACAGACCTCCCGGTCGACCGTCAAAGCCAATCGGTCGGCGACATACTTGTTCAAGGCCCGTTCCACCCGGTCGACCGCCAGAGTTCCGCAGTTCCGGTCCGGCGGCCGCGCCGAAGGCAAATCGGCCGCCATCATCACGCATTCGTCCACATTCACCCCCAGCCGGCAACTGAAATCCACCTCCACCTTTTCACGGCCGAAAATCCGCACCGGCCGGATATGCAGCGGCCCGATTTGATATGCCAGCGAAAAAACGGTCCGGGCGCCGTCGCAGAGAACCGGCCGGTCCGCCAGAGGCAAGCCGGCAGCCAAGCGGCTGAAGCAATCGAGGAAACCGCTCTCCGGCGTGCCGCGCCCATGAATTTTCACTTCGAATTCCCGCCGGGAAACCTCGGACCGCGGAAATTGCCGGATCACCTGAACGCAAACTCCATCCCGGTAATCCGGCAGACTGCCGTGTCCGATTCGGCAGCCGGCCGGAAAAATCCGTTGCAGCTCGAACAATTCGACACAGGCCAGTTCCACCTGCGAAACCGGCAATGCCGCCCAGCGGCGGTGCGCCAACAACAAGCGTCCCGCCTCCTCGCCGGCGGCAGCCGGGACGAAATGCGATCGCCGCATATCGACAGTCAGGAACAACGGAAAACGGCCGGACGCTTTGCGCACCCCGCCATGTTCCACTTCATCGAGTGTCGCCGTCCCGGCGGTGATCCGGTTGAAGCAGACGGTCGAACCGTCCGGCGTCGTCACCGCACCGCCGGCCAGCGGGCAACGCTGCGCCAGAACCGCCAGCGTGTTGAGCAGCTCCCGTTCCGCTTCAGCCCGGCCAATGACTTCCGCCGTGCAGCGCCATTGCGCCGGTCCATTTTCCTGATAAGGCTGAATTTCAGTGACCCGGACACACAGTCCGTCAATTCCGTCCGGCAATCGCCGCACCCGAACCGCCAGGGAAGCCGGACAATAGGGAATCAGTAATTTTTTCAGCGCATTTTCCACCCCGGTGCAGTTCAGGCCGGTACGCAGTGCGACGCCGGCGGCGCTTTCGGCAACCGGCAAATAAAAATCGGTGCTCATCGCGACAACTCTTCCTTTCCGTTGAAACCGACGAACCGTTCGGCGGTCCTCAACGTCCCGGCAAGCTGTCAACCGGCCATGCGGCAACCATTTCTGCGCCAACGGCCTGAAAAACAAAAAAAACTCCATAAATCAGTGCCGACGCACCGATCATGGAGTCATTGCTGTTCTCATCGCCCCGGAGGACGACGAAAGCCGGCGAAAAAGTCAGATCTTGGCAGCATCCCAAATCGCTTTGCTGACAAACGCAGTCAAACTGCGGCCGTCCGCCGTTTTACCTTTGAACGCGTAACGCTCATTGCCGGAATCCCCGTAGGTCACCTTCTCGGTAACTTCAGCTTCCACTTTCGCTTTCGCCTTCACGTCATAAAAAGTATGTTTCATGGAGCCCTCCTCAAGTTAGGATTTTGTGCCTATGCTAATTATAGCGGACATTATACGATTTGACAACAGGGAAAAGCAACTTTTTGCCAATTATTTCATAGAAAAATTGGAAAAATCGCTCCCCAACCGTCATTTCGGGCCTTGATAGCCCATTTTTCGCAAGCCGTTCCAGGCGTCTTCGGCAGCCAGCGGCGCCAGCGTCCGATCGTTGTTTTCGCAAAAATGAACCAAACGCAGCGTCTTCAAACCGTCGAACCAGCAATCGAAAGCCGCTTTTCTCGCCGCCGGCGACGGCGCGGTATTCTTTAAAATGGTTTGCCAGGTTTTTTCGAATTGTTCGGCTTCCAGAAAAGCGGCGACCGGCGGCGGCATCACCGGCGCCTTCTGCCAATCGCCGCCGGCCAACGCCTCATACAACTCTTTGAGCAGACCGAAAATCCGCGGATGATGAAACCGCAGCGCTTCCCCGCCGGCCAACGCCCGGATGCGCGGCCCGGTTCCGAACGGCACCCGGTCGGACGGCCGGCTCGACGGATGGACCCGCGTCGCGGCAATCCGGCCCAACGGGCCGATCTTTCGCAGCGCCTGGGCAAAATAGAAATCTTCGCCGGCGGCCCGCGGCCGCATGCCGCCGCAGGCGATATAGGAGTCGACCCGCGCCACCAATGCCGAACCGATGGCAATTTGTGCGTAGGGCGACCCGGCCCAGGCCAACCCGGCGGCATAATAGGCCAGATAATCCTCATACGCATCGATCGCCCGTTGTTCAGCCGGGTTGGCCGCCGGTTGATGGGCAACTTCCAGCGTAGCCCCCGCCCACTGCGGCCGGCGCGCCATTTCAGCGCAAACGACCGCAAAGTAGTCCGGCTCCACCAGCGTATCGGCATCCAGCATGAACAACAGCGATTCCGCCGCCGCAACCGGCGACGCAATGAACGGCAGGATGCTATCGCAGCCGATTTTCCGGGCCATGCCGACTCCGCCGCCGGGCAGCTCCCGGCCGGGCGAAGCGGCATCCAGCCAGAACAACCGAGCCCAAACCGCCGCCGGCAGCGGCAGACTCCGCTGCCGCAAGGCGGCCAGCAAACGCAGATTGGCGGCAATTTTTGCCGGCGGCGTCGTGGACTGATTGTTGACGACCAGCAAAACCAGCACCTCATCCGCCGCCGGCAGCGACCGCAACGCGGCCGGCAGCGTCTGCTCCTCGTCGAGCACCGGAATGACCACCGCATGCCGGAAACGCCCGGCCGGCGGCAAAGCCGGTTCGAAAACAGCGGGGAAGGTTTGCCGGCGCAGATACTTGTCGAAAAGCCGCCGATTCACTTGACGACCGATTCCGAACGCATTCCGAAAGTCGGCCGGATAATCCGCCTGGCAACCGCGACGGCCAGGAAACTCGGCAAGGTGCACAGCATCACCCAGACGAAGAAATACCGGTAACCGCTGCCGGCAAAAGCGGCGGCGAGAGCTTCCTGCAAGACGCCGGACCACAGGCCGGGCAGCATCATGCCGAGCGCCATCAACCCGGTCATAATCGCGATATGGCTGGTCTTGTAAACGCCGCTGTCCTCGGCAAAATAGACGATAAAGAGCATATAGCTGGAAAAGCCGAACCCGTACCCCAGTTGCTCCACCGCGACGCAGCCGGCCACCGTCCACAGACTGTCCGGCTGCAGAAACGCCAGATAAACATAAACAAAATTGGGCAGGTTCAAAGCCAGCACCATCGGCCACAACCACTTGCCGAAACCGTCCCTGGCGACGACGAACCCGCCGATCAAGCCGCCGATGACCAGAAATACGATGCCGATCGTTCCATAAATCAAGCCCTGGTCGCCGGTGGTCAGCGCCAGCCCGCCTTTTTCCTGGGCGTCAAGGATAAACGGCGTGGCCAGCTTGACCAACTGGGATTCGGCAAAGCGATAGAAAAGCAGAAAGATCAGGGCGCTGACGACATTTTTCTTGCGGAAAAAACTGATCAGCGCCTCCCCGAAATTGCGCAGAAAATGCTGCGACGCGCTTTGGCTTGGCGCATCGGCCTGCAAACGGGGAATCGCGAAATAATGATAACAGAAGATCAGCGCCATGAAAACGCCCGCCACCCACAGACAGATCGACCAGGCCATCCGGACGTTGCCGGCGCGCAGTTCAAACACCGCCTGACAGGCCTCCTTCAAATTGCCGTCGGCCTTGATCAGCGCATATTGCACCCGGTCGGCGTTTCCCGGATTGAACCGGAACAAATCGCCGGCCAGCAGCGAAATATTCTTGCTGCCGCCCACCCGGCCGAAAGTCGCCAACCTGGTCTCGCCGGACGGCAATTCGCCTTTCAAACCGATCTCCACCAGCATCGTCCCCGGCGGCACCGGCAAATCCCGCAACGCCGCCGGTGCCGCCGGCGGCACCGGACGGCCTTCGGCAAAGGCGGCAGCCGCTTCCGCCTGCCCGGCATTCCAGGCCTGCAGCGTCGCCAGATAATGCCGCAACGCTTCGGCCCGGCGCGACGCTTCACCGCTCTCCAGCGGCGCCGGCACCGCCCCGAGCACGGCACTCGACAGCCGGCAGCTCAAATCCGCCGATTCCACCATTGTGGCCCCGAAGCCTTCCGCCTGGGCGGCCGGTGCGGCCTTCACCTCCAGCCGAACCGGCTCCAGCCCGGTGCTGCGCTCGACGAAGCCGGCCAGCATCACCAGCCCGCCCTGGGCGGCGATCATCGCCAGCCGGTAGAACGAACTCCGGATACCGGTGAACATCGCCTGTTCATGTTCGTTGAGCGCGATGACATAGAAACCGTCGGCGGCGGCGTCATGGGTGGCCGAACAGAAAGCCAGAAACATAAAGACGGCGATGATCGCCTGCGTCGCCAGTTGAAACGGCAACGCAAACGCGACGAAAGCGAAGGCGACGGCCATCGCCAACTGGGTCAACAGCACCCAGCGTTTTTTCGTCCAGGTCAAATCGACCAGCGGCGTCCACAGCGGCTTCAGCATCCACGGCAGCGTCAGAAAACTGGTCCAGGTCGCCAGTTGCGCATTGCTCATGCCCAGATTTTTGAACATCACCAGCGAGACGGTGGTGACGATCATATACGGCACCCCCTCGGTAAAGTACAGCGACGGCACCCAGCTCCACAACGATCGATTCATTCCCCTGCCTTCGTTTCGATGATTGATTGCGCGACCCCGCCCGACCATCGCGCCGCGGCAACCGCTGACGCCGCCGGCCGGACCGTTCAGAAATAATATGAGGCGGCGAAATTACTTTGTCAAGAGAAGCCGGTGAAAAATCGACGGCGCAACCGGAAAAAACGGCAATCCATACAATCCGCGCCGGCCGCTCTCTTCGGCGCCGCCTTCTTCCATCCGGGAAAAACGCCGGTTTTTCCCGGATGACCACTCAACCGGAGTTGAAAAACCCGGACAGCAACATTAAATTACGGATGCTTCTACTGAAGAGGGAATGGGAAAATAACGGGCTTGTCATCCGGCCGGGCCGGGGGAAAAACCTTTACTCTGTTTTAACAAAATGGTGCAAATGTGAATTGCTGTCGAAATCGCCGGGAGTGGCTCGAGCTGGCCGGGATGATGTTATTGGCGCTGGCGTTGTCATTGCCGTTGATTTACTTGACCGATCTACCGCTGCGCGATGTTCTGTCGCGTTATGCGCCGATGGCGCAGGCGTTCGGCGAAGGACGCTGGCAGGAAGTCCTGCATCCCCGCATTCCGCCGTTGCAGCAGACCGCCGGCGGCTTGCTGGCCTGGTCGACCGGCTGCAATGGTTTTCTGGCGGTCAAACTGGCCAGCACTCTGTTTTTCGTCGCGACGCTGCTGCCGCTTTACGGCATCTGGCGGCAAATCTTCCCTCACCGGATTGTACTGTTCGGACTGTTGTTGTTCGTCTTCTGCAGCCAGTTGCTTCGGCTGGCCTCTTCGGGCCTGCGCGAAAGCGGCAAAGGTTTCGCCTTCGCACTGGCGGTCTACGGACTGCTGGTCATCTACCGGGAACGCCGCCGGTTCGCCGGCTATCTGCTGCTCGGCCTCGCCGCCGGACTGTTGATGCTGATCAAAGAAGACTGTGTGTTGTATGCCGCCGTCTTCTGGCTGGCGGCACTCATTCTGCTGCTGGCCGACTCCGGCAGCCGCCGGAGCTGGCCAAAGGCGGTCGCCGGCCTGTTCCTGTCGCTGCTGCTGGTGCTGCCTTATCTGGTTTACAACTACCGGACGGTCGGTTATCCGGTGCCCGGCGGCCGGTTCGCCGCTTTGGTCATGCACTTTCAAAAACCCGCGCCATCGCTGGTAACCGGAGAAAACCTGCCGAGCGTTCCACCGCCGGCGGTGATTCCCAGCCAATTCGCCGCCACCGGGCTGGAGGAATCGCTCGATTTCGCCGACGGCCTGCTCAACGGCTTCTTTCCGCTCTATGCCGTCATCGCGCTGCCGGTCATCGTTTTCCGGATTCGCCGCCGCCGCTGGCAGCCGGAAGAAACGCTGCTGCTGGCGGCGGTCCTCGGCCATGCGTTGCTGCTGTGTCTGCAAATTCTGCTCTTCGACCGTTATTTGTACGTCTCCAGGCGTTACCTTCTGCCGGTTTCCGGCCTCTTTTTCATCTGGACGGCAGTCGGCCTGCTGACGTTCGCCGGCTGGCTGCGCCGCCGCCTGACGCCGCGAACCGCCCGCCGGACCATCGCCGTCGGTTATACGATCCTTTTGGTCGGTTTGTATGCCGACGCGCTGTTGCCGCAATGGAAACAGCGCGTCGATCCGAAACACTGCCTCCACCGGCAGGCGGTGCTGACGCTGGCCGCCTGGATCCGCGACGACTACCGGGGACCGCAACGGAACGATTGCGGCTCGTTTGATCTGCGCTGCTACCGCTCCAACCGGCGGCCGCTGGTCACCGGGCCGGCGTTGCCGGAACTCGGTTATCTGGCCGGCGGCGAAGCGGTCGAAACGTTTTCGCCGAACGCCGATTATCAAATCGACGAGGAACCGGCCGACCGGCCGCCGGCCGAAATTCCCGGCTTTGCAGTGGTAAAAATCCTCCCCGGCCACAACGGCCGCTATGTACTCCGACGGAAGGCGCCGGGCAACGGCACGGTAAATGATTATGAATGAAATGAGAATTCGAGTCTGGCTGCTAGCGCTCGGCGACTGTATCGCGCTGGGCGGCATTCTGCTGCTGACCGCGTTGATTTACCGCTGGCTGGGCGGCAATTACGAACTTTCGCTCTACTGCCGGCTGTGGCCGCTGCTGCTGGTGTTCGTCATCTGCAACGGTTTCGTCCGCCTCTACCACGGCAATTTCTTCTATCCGGGCGCCGCGCTCGGTCCGGTGGAGGAGTTGCGGCGATTGTTTTTCTCGATCACTCTGACTTACCTGCTGCTGCTGGCCTATCTGACCATCGTACGCAATACCGAATACTCGCGTCTGGTGCTGCTGGCCAGTTGGGCGGCGACTGGTCTGTTGCTGCCGCCGGGCCGCTGGCTGGCGCGGGCCTGGCTGAAAAAATACCCGTGGGCGCAGGGCCGGGTGCTGATCGCCGGCGCCGGGCACACCGGCAGCAAGGTGGCGGCAATGCTGGAAGAAGATTGCCACTTCGGCTTCCGGGTCGCCGGCTTCGTCGACGACGCCGCCCGAACGACGGTCGAGACTTCGCTGCTCCGCGGCAAAGTCGACGACGCCATCGCCGTTGCCCGCCGGGAAAACATCAATTACCTGATCTGCTGCCTGCCGCTGCCGCTCCTGCAGAGCAAACTGCGGGACTTCGCCGGCTATTTCCGGCATATCCTGATCGTCTCCGACACCCAGACGCTGCCGATTTCCTGGTCTTACCCGCTCAATCTGCACGGCATCGCCGGCGTCGAGCTGCGCAACCAACTGCAATTGCCCGGCCCGCGGCTGATGAAACGGCTCCTGGAGCTGAGTCTGTCGCTGACGGCCATCGTTCTGCTGCTGCCGCTGTTCCTGCTGCTGGCGCTGCTGGTCAAACTGAGCAGTCCCGGGCCGATTTTTTACCGCGCCCGTCGGCTGGGACTGGACGGCAGGACGATGCGGGTCTGGAAATTCCGGACGATGTACGAGGACGCCGACGACCGGCTGGAAAGCATTCTGGCCGAAGATCCGGAACTGGCGCGGCAATGGCGGCTGCGGTTCAAGCTCGACCATGATCCGCGCATCACGCCGCTCGGCAAATTCCTGCGCAAGAGCAGCTTGGACGAACTGCCGCAATTTTTCAACGTCCTCCACGGGGAAATGGCGGTCATCGGCCCCCGCCCGATTGTCGAAGCGGAAAAGGTCTATTACGGCAACAATTACGAAGTATTCGCCCGCGTCAAACCCGGCATTACCGGTCTGTGGCAGGTTTCCGGCCGCAGCGACACGACTTACGAGCGGCGGGTGGATCTGGATATGCACTATGTGATGAACTGGTCGGTCTGGCTGGATTTTTACATCCTGCTGAAGACGGTTCTGGAAGTATTCAGGTGTCGCGGTGCCAAATAGTCAATGGAGGAATTGGGCCGGTGTTCAAAGCCGCCGGCTGCTGTATTCGAAACTGACCTGGAATTCGCTGGCGATCTATCTCCAGCAGTTGATGGGCGCCATCATCCCGGTGCTCATCCTGCCGTGGCTGCTGCGCATCGTCGGCGACCGGCAGCTCGGCCTGTTGATCATGATGCAGACCGTCGTCAACTATATTTACCTGTTTTCCGACTATGGTTTTTCGACCACGGCAGTCCGCCTCGCGGCCCTGTGCCGCGGCGACCGCCGCCAACTGTCGCAACTGGCAACCCTGATCACCGGTTGGCGGCTGCTGGCCGCGTTGCTACTCGGAGCTTTGACCGGAGCCGGCTTGCTGCTCGGCGGCGTTTCGGCGGCGGCGTTCTGGCTTTATCTGGCCTGCCTGGTCCAGGCGATCGGCCAGGCGGTCAATCCGACCTGGCTGTACCTGGCGCTGGAAAAAAGTTTTCTGTTCGCCATCTTCATGATCGCCAGCCGCCTCATTTCAATCCTGTTCATCCTGCTGATGACCCGTTCGGCCGCGGATACCAGCCTGGCGGCGTTCTGGCTGTCGTCGGTGTTTCTGCTGGCGGCGCTGCCGGGCTGGTGGTATCTCATCCGGCGCGAAAAGATTCGTTTCGCGCCGTTCTCCCTGGCGCAATTGCGTCAACGGCTGACGACTGACTGGAATTTCTTCACCGCCTCGCTGACCACCTCCTTCTACGCTTCGTCGCCGCCGCTGATCGTCGGCTTGCTGCTCGGCGAAGCCAGCGCCGGCATTTTCGGCGTGCTGTACCGCTTCGTCACCATGCTGAGCAACTTGTTTCTGCCGTTCTACCAGGCGGCCTACCCGCGTCTCTGCGTGCTGCTGACCGAATCCACCCGCCGGGCGGCACACTTTCTCAAATTCGTCCACCTGGGCAGCCTCGGCATCATGCTGCTGGTGACCGCCGTCCTCTGGCTGCTGGCGCCGTTCGCCGTCAAATTGCTGGCCGCCAACAGCGACCGCCCGACGATCCTTCTTTTCATGCTGCTGGTGCTGATTCCGCTGGTCATCTCTCAAAACGGCATTCTCGGCACGCTGACCCTGGTGGCCGGCGGCTGGTACCGGGATTACCGCAATGCGATGCTGATCACCGGGCTGTTCGGGCTCGCCGCCAGTATCCTGCTGACTTATTGCTGGGGAGAATACGGTGCCGCCGCCGCTGCGCTCGGCGCCGAAATCCTGGTGACGATCCTGATGTACGCCGCCGCGCGGCGGCGGCTCGCCGGGAGGTTGCCATGAACCGGATGCGAAACTGGTATCGCCGCTGGCGCCGGCTGCCGCTCCAGCCGCGACTGCTGCTGAGCTGCGGTTTTGCCGCCGTACTGCTGCTGCCGTTCGACACCCTGCCCGGCATCGACAGTTACCTGCTGCGCAAAGCGAGCTGTTATCCGCTGTTGTTCGGCCTGCTGCTGGCGCTGCCGTCCTTGTGGCGGCTCATCCGCCGGCAATGGGCGTTCCGGATTCCGGTAATCGTTGCGGCCGTCTACTTCGGCTGGACAATCGCGGTAAGCCTGGTCGCCGCCGGGCCGGCCCGGCTGGACGGCGGCACCTGGTGCGCCATCGGCAAATTTCTGCTGGGCCGCGGTTTTTTCTTCAGCTCCGGATTCTTTTTCGCCGCCCTCTTCTTTATCGTGCCCTTTCAAACGGCCCGCCGGGTTTTTTCCGCCGCGCTGCTGTGCTGTCTGATCGGCTGCAGCCTGTATGGCCTGGTCGAAATTCTCTGGATCTGCCACTGTCCGGCTGCCACCAGATTTCTGGAATTCTGGACGCCCTGCTTCCGGGCAGTGGCAACCCAGCACGGCTGGTGGCCGCCCCTGCTATGGGAGTCCGGCCGGGTACGCACCTTTTTCGCCGAACCGTCCTTTTTCGCGTTTGCCGCCGTACCGATGTGGCTGGCGCTGCTGCCGGCACTGCCGGTCCGCCGTCACAAGGTGATCGGCATTTTATTGGCAGGTTGGGTTCTGCTGCTGCTCTTCCTGACCTTCAGCCGGCTCGGCTACCTCATGCTGGCGGCGGGTTTGCTGCTGCTGGCTCCGAAACTGTTCCTGACAGGCTGGAAAACGCACCGCTGGCGCCTGCCGGCCTCCATACTGACTGCCGCGGCATTGGCATTCCTGGCATTCCTGGCGATTCTCCGGCTGTCCGATTCCTCCGCTCCTTCATCGGAGCCGACGGTGCAGCCGGGCCTGGTGGAGCAGACATTCCAGACGAAACTGCCGAACGGCGGTTCGCTGGTCACCCGCCGTTACATGCTGGAACTGGAACTGGCCATCATCGCCGACACGCCGGTCGAAGGCCACGGCCTCGACGGCTACAGCGCCGCAATCGCCGGCCGGCTGGCCGGCCGGCAGCAACTGCCGCCGGAAGTGGCACTGTGGTATCAATATCACAATTACTCGCGCTTGAACGTCTACACCGGCAGTTGGATCGAATCCGGCCCGGTCGGGCTGCTGCTGCTGCTCGTCTTTCTGGCCATGCCGCTGGGGCCGGTGCTCTGGTCGCTGCGCCGGGGGATCCGGCTGGAAACGGCGGCGGTCGCCGCCGGCTATTGCACGCTGCTGATCGGCTTGAACGCCACCGAAATGCTGCAATTCGTTTTTTTCCTGTTCTGGGGCATGACAGCCGCCGCCGGTCTTCACGAACTCTCAAGTCAAAGGAAACAGATCACCGATGAATCATGACAGCAAACAAGTGGCGATCGTCATCGTCACCTACAACCGGCTGGCCAATCTGCAAACCCTGCTGAATGCCTTTCTGTCCATGCCGGAATACCGGGAGCCGACCTTCTTTCTGGTCGACAACGCCTCCACCGACGGCACCGCCGCCTACCTGAATGAACAGGCCGCCGGCCATGCCAATTACCGGGTGCTCCGGCTGCCGGAGAACAGCGGCGGGGCCGGTGGTTTTCACGCCGGAGTCAAAGCGGCTTACGAGGCCGGCTTCGAATGGCTGTGGATCATGGACGACGACGTCATTCCGCTGCCCGGCGCGTTGGAAACGCTGCTGCGGTACGCCGATTGCGCCGACTGCATTCAAGGAGCCAAACAGTTTCATGACGGCTCGGAAGTGCCGTTCGAAGGTCGGCTCGATCCCCGGACGATGCGGCGCCGGTTCATCTACCGGTCGGAGCTGGCGGATGGCGGTTATGTCCCGTGCAATTGCGCCACCTTCGAGGGGTTGTTCTTCCACCGGCGGGTCGTCGAAAAACTCGGGCCGCCGGACCGGGAATTCTTCATCGGATTGGACGACCTCTTTTACGGTTTTAAAATTTCGGAATTTTTCAAATTCATTTATATCAAAGAGTGGCTGCTGCGGAAACAGTTCGAAAAGGAACGCCTGGCGCTGGGCAAACGCCGTTTTTACTCCTCCAGCTTATTCGGCCGTTACTTCCATCTGCGCAATTACTGGTTCGTCATGAACTATTTGAAGAAACGCCGCAAATTGTCGGCGCTCGCCTATCTGACTTACAGTTACGAGAGCGCCAAAGCGCTGGCGCTGACGCTCCTCTTCGAACGCGACTGGAAGGGAGCCGGCATTCTGCTTGCCGCCATCCGTCACGGCCGCCGCGGCGATGTCGATAGTTACCGGCAAATCTTTTTCAACGGG
Source organism: Victivallis sp. Marseille-Q1083 (assembly GCF_903645315.1). Taxonomy (NCBI): domain Bacteria; kingdom Pseudomonadati; phylum Lentisphaerota; class Lentisphaeria; order Victivallales; family Victivallaceae; genus Victivallis; species Victivallis sp. Marseille-Q1083. The sequence continues at coordinate 2,573,525 of NZ_CAHJXL010000001.1, read as the reverse complement.
GCAAAACCATGAAACCCATCTACGTTGTCGGCGCCGGCCTGTGGGGCGCCGTGATCGCCGAGCGCATCAGTTCGGAACTGGCGCGACCGGTCCGTCTGATCGAAAAGCGTCCGCAGAGCGGCGGCAACTGCCATTCGGCGGTCGATCCGGACTCCGGCGTCGAATGCCATTGCTACGGCTCGCACATCTTTCATACCTCGGATGAAACGGTCTGGCGTTATATCCGGCGTTTCACCGCCTTCAACGACTACCGCCACCGGGTGCTGACCTCGTTCCGGCAGCAGGTCTATCCGTTGCCGATCAACCTGATGACCATCAACCAGTTCTACCGGAAAAACCTGTCGCCGGACGCGGCGCGCGCCCTGCTCGCCTCCGAAGCGGCCCGGGATACCGGTCACCCGCCGCGCAATTTCGAGGAAAAAGCGGTTTCACTGGTCGGCCGGCCGTTGTACGAAGCGTTTTTCCGCGGCTATACCCTGAAACAGTGGCAGCGCGACCCGCGTGAACTGCCGGCGGAACTGATCTCCCGGCTGCCGTTGCGCTTCCATTACCAGGACCGTTATTTTGCCGACTGTTATGAAGGGATTCCTTTGGACGGTTATGCGGCATTGTTCCGGCAGCTGCTGGCCAATCCGCTGATCGAGCTTGAACTCAACACCGACTTCCGGGAACGGCGCGATTCGCTGCCGCCCGACGCAATCATCTGTTACAGCGGGCGGCTGGATGCCTATTTCGATTACCGTTTCGGCCGCCTGGAGTGGCGTACCGTCCGTTTCGAGATCGAACACCCGGACACCGCCGATTACCAGGGCTGCAGTGTGATGAATTACGCCGATGCCGAAATTCCCTATACCAGAATCCATGAATTCAAGCATTATCACCCGGAACGGCCGGATACCGGCCGAACGGTCATCTATAAGGAATACTCGCAAACCACCGGCCCGGAGGACGAGCCGTATTATCCGGTGGATACGCCGGACAACCGCCGCAAAGCGGCCGAATACCGGCAACTGGCCGCGCAAACGCCCGGCCTGTTCATCGGCGGCCGCCTCGGCAATTACCGCTATTTCGACATGGACGACACCATCGCCGACGCCTTGCGGGAATACGAAACGAATCTCAAACCGTACCTGCTGGCGGAAAGAGAGACCTCCTGATGCATATCGTCATGTCAACCGATCATCTGGGGCTCGGCGGCGGCTGTGAATGTATTCATCAGATTGCCCGCCAGCTGCCGGACTTCACCTTCACCGTCTCGGCGCGCGGCGGCAGTTTTCCGGCGCTGGAAGCGCTGCCGAACGTCCGGATTCAGGCCGACGGCGGCTTGCCGACGGAACCGTTCGACCTGATTCACTGCCACCACCTGAAAGCCCTGCTGCGGCTGCGCGGCCGGCAAACCGTTCCGGTTCTGCACACCGTTCACGGCATTCACGTGCGTCAATACGAATATCAGGACGGCTGCGCCGCCCGGTTCAAATATTTCTGCCGGCAGCGGCTGGAAGGTTTTCTCTACCGCCGGACCGCCGCCAGCATCGTGCTGACCGAAGACGACCGCCGCTGGCTGGCGCGGCATTACCGCCTGTCCAATATGGTGCTCATCCCGAACGGCGTCCCGGCAACGGCAGTCTGTTCCGCCGCGGAACGCCGGGCACTGGCCGCCGAACTCCAACTGCCGCCGGCAGCCGGAGTGCTGATGATGATCGCCCGCGTCGATGCGTTCTTCAAAGGCTACGATATCCTGTTGGAGGCGCTGCGCCAGGCGGCCGGTTTTCTGCGCGATTCCGGCCGTCAGGTGGTGTTGATCGGGTCCGGCCGGGATCTGGAAGAGTGCCGCCGCAAGAGCTGCGGCTACCGGCTCGACGACATCGTCCACTTCGCCGGCGCCATTCCGGAGGCCAAACGCTTCCTGCCGCTGGCCGAGGCGCTGTTGCTGCCGTCACGCTGGGAAGGACTGCCGCTGATCGCCCTCGAAGCCGGCATGTGCGGCATTCCGGTGATCGGTTCGGACGCCCCCGGCGTCGGTTCGCTGTTCGAGTCCGGCCATACCGGCTGGGTTTTCCCTTCCGGCGACGACGTTGCGCTGGCAACGCTGCTGACCCGGCCGGAAACGTATGAAAAACTGCCGGAACTCGGCCGGAACTGGCAGCAGGAAGTGCGGCAGCATTACACCGTCGAACGCATGGCCGAACGCCTGCGCCGGCTTTACGAAACCGTTTCCCAAACCGGCAAACTTCCGGACAACCACGGAGAAAACATCCCATGAAAACCGCACTCCTGCATTACTGGCTGACCAACATGCGCGGCGGCGAAAACGTGCTGGCCGAATTCTGCAAACTCTATCCGGACGCGGACATCTACACCCATGCCTGCAATCCGGCGAAAATGCCGGAGACGATTACCGCCCATCCGATCCGGGAATCCTTCATCGCCCGGCTGCCGGGCGCCCGGAACGGCTGTCAGAAATACCTGCCGCTGATGCCCCGGGCACTGCAAGGCTGGAATTTCGACGATTACGATTTGATTCTCTCCAGCGAATCCGGTCCGGTCAAGGGTATCCGGAAGCCGAAGCGCTGCCGGCATGTCTGTTACTGCCACACGCCGATGCGCTATCTCTGGGACATGTACGCCGACTATTACCGTCACTCCTCGCTGCCGGCCAAACTGGCGATGAGCCTCTGCAAGCATTATTTGCGGCATTACGATCTGAAATCGGCCGACAGTGTCGACGCTTTCATCGCCAACAGCAAATTCGTCGCCGAACGCATCCGCCGCACCTACCACCGCGAATCGACGGTCATCTATCCGCCGGTCGACACCACCTTTTTCGCCGGCGGTAATTATCAGAAGAAGGAATATTATCTGTTCGTCGGCCAATTGATCGCCTACAAGCAACCCCAACTGGCGCTGGCGGCCTGCCGCAAACTCAAGCGGCCGCTGGTCGTGGTCGGCGACGGTGAGCTGCGCTCCGCATTGAGTGCCGAATTCGGCGACACCGCCCAGTTTGCCGGGCGCGCCGCCGATGAGCAGCTCAGACGGCTCTACGCCGAAGCGCGCGCGCTGATTTTCCCCGGCGTCGAAGATTTCGGCATCGTGCCGCTGGAAGCTCAGGCCGCCGGCACGCCGGTGATCGCGCTGGGCCGCGGCGGCGCGCTGGAAACCGTCATCGCCGGCCGGACCGGACTGTTTTTCGCCGAACCGACGGTGGAATCCTTGATCGGCGCGTTGCTGGAATTCGAGACGGCGACATTCAATCAAGCCGAACTGCAGCAAAACGCCAAGCGCTTCAATGCCGAACGTTTCCGGCAGGAGATCCGTCAATTCATCGATCAACTTCAGCCGGCAAAATAAACACCACCGCCCCGAGCGCGACCCGGAGCAGTGTTTTTCGGCGAAAGACCCGACTACAGCTTCTCGATTTCAGCTCATCGCTGAAATCTTGCGGTACCGCCGGAAACGGTCGCCAACCGGCCGATGGCCTTGACGTAAGCGCCGGAAATGCCCGGCGCTTTCAGGGGAGTAGCTTCGCCCGTTGGATACGGACGACCAGCGGATTCCGCCCGCTGGACTGCGGCCGGGTACGACCCGGAGCGTTAACTTTTATTTTATGATATTCATCGCAAGGCAGACGCCATCGAAGCGACGAACTCCCGCAACTTTTCCGGCTCCTTCTGGCGGCGCACCACCGCGCTGCCGATGACAATCCCGTCGGCGTGGCCGGCAATCATCTTCGCCTGTTCCGGCGTGGCAATGCCGAATCCGGCCACGACCGGGACCGGCGACTGCCGGCGCAGGCGCTGCAGCTGCCCGGCCAGATCGGCCGGAAATACGCTCTGTTCGCCGGTAACACCTTTGACGGTGATGTAATAGACGAAACCGGAAGCGTGCCGCAGAATCCGTTCCGCCCGGTCCGGCGGCGTGGTTGGCGCGATCAATTGAATCAACGCCAGGCCGGCCGGTTCCAGCGCCTGCACCAGCTCTTTCTGTTCTTCCAGCGGCAAATCAACGACCAATATCCCGTCGATGCCGGCGGCGGCGGCATCCCGCGCCAGTTGTTCCAGGCCGTAACGCAGCAGGACATTGTAATAAGAGAAAAGTATCAGCGGCACTGACGATTCTTTCCGGATGGCGACAGCAACCGACAGGATATCGCCCAAAGTGACTCCCTGCCGCAGCGCTTCCTGCCCGGCAGCCTGGATGACCGGCCCATCGGCCATCGGATCGGAAAATGGCACCCCCAGTTCAATCATATCGGCGCCGGCGGCGATCATCGCCTTCAAAGCTTCAATGCTGTCGGCCAGCGTCGGATAACCTACCGTCGCATACAGCGTCAAAGCGGCACGCTCGGCGGTACGGCAATGTTCGAAAACAGCGGCAATGCGGTTCATCGGTAAAACTCCTCTTTTCGTGAAACGTGATATTGTTTGAGATTGTCCATGTCCTTGTCGCCGCGGCCGGAAAGACAGACGACGATATTCTGTTCCGGCGGCAGCGTCGGCGCCCGCTTGATCGCTTCGGCCAGCGCATGGCTGGATTCCAAAGCCGGAATGATGCCTTCCCGGCGCGACAGCAGGTCGAAGGCGGCGACCGCCTCATCATCGTTGACCGCCACGTAATTAACCCTGCCGCAGTCGTGCAGCATCGCATGTTCCGGGCCGACGCCGGGATAGTCCAGCCCGGCCGACACCGAAGTGGTTTCGACGATCTGTCCGTCGTCGGTCTGCAGCAGATAGGTCTTGCAGCCGTGCAGCACCCCGACCCGGCCGCCGCAGATGCTGGCGGCATGACGACCGGTTGCCAACCCCCGGCCGCCGGCCTCGACGCCGATCAATTCCACGCCGGAATCTTCCAGGAAACCGCTGAACATTCCCATCGCATTGCTGCCGCCGCCAACGCAGGCGATCACCTGATCCGGCAACCGGCCGGTGCGTTCCAGAAACTGCCGGCGCGTCTCGGTGCCGATCACCGACTGGAAGTCGCGCACCATCGCCGGATACGGCGCCGGTCCGGCCACCGTACCGATGACGTAAAAGGTATCGTCGACAGTGGCTACCCAGTTGCGGATCGCCTCATTCATCGCGTCCTTCAGCGTGGCCGAACCGCTGGACACTGCGGTCACTTCGGCCCCGAGCGCCCGCATCCGTTCGACGTTCGGCTGCTGCCGGGCGACATCGACCGCCCCCATGAACACTTCGCAATCGAAATTGAACAACGCCGCCACCGTCGCGGTCGCCACGCCGTGCATGCCGGCGCCGGTTTCGGCGATCAGCCGCTTTTTTCCCATCCGCTTGGCGATCAGCGCCTGCCCGACGGTGTTGTTGATCTTGTGGGCGCCGGTATGGTTGAGGTCTTCCCGTTTCAGGAAAATCCGGGCGCCGCCGAGCGCATTGCTCAGATTCGCCGCATAGTAAAGCGGCGACTCCCGGCCGATGTAATCATGCTGCAGCGCCTGCAATTCCGCCTGAAAAGCCGGATCGCGGCGGCAGGCGTCATATTCTTCCCGCAACGCTTCAAGCGCCGCCATCAGGGTTTCAGCGACAAACTGGCCGCCGTAATTGCCGAAATAAGTGGGAATCGGTTTCATCGTTCTATTCCTTTCAACCGTTGAAAAAATTGTTCGATCAAATAAGCGGATTTGACGCCGGGAGCCGCTTCCACCCCGCCGGCCAGGTCGACGCCGGCCGGCTGCACCGCCGCCGCGGCCGACCGGATATTCACGGGGGTCAACCCGCCGGCCAGCATGACCGGCCGCCGTCGCGCCAACTGCGCCGCCAAAGTCCAGTCGCAAAGTTCGCCGGAACCGCCCCGGCGGCTGTCGGCCACCAGGCGCTCGGCCGGAAAGGCGGCGGCCGCCGCCAAATCTTCGGCCGCGCCCAAATGAACCGCTTTCCAGACCGGATAGCCGGCCAATTGCCCGGCCACTTCGACCGTCTCCCGACCATGCAGTTGAACGATTTTCAAATGACAGAACGCCATGATTTCCAGCATTTCCGCCGCCGGCCGGTCAACGAAAACCCCGACGGTACGGGTTTCCGGCGGCAGGCCGGCGACCAGCCGGCGCAATGCGTCCGGCGCAATATAACGCGGCGAAGCCGGATGCAGTACAAAACCCAGATAATCGGCGCCGCACGCCAGAGCTTTCAGCGCATCTTCCCGGCGCGTCAGGCCGCAAATTTTGACTTCCAGTTTCTTCATCGGATGAATTCCCGCAATTTTTCACCCGGCTTCTCCGCCCGCATCAACGCTTCGCCGATCAGAAAACCGTCGGCGCCGGCGTCGCGCAGCCGATTGAGATCGCGGCGGTTGTGGATGCCGCTTTCGGCGATGACCAGTTTGTCGTCCGGAATCAAATCCAGCAGATGCCGGACGATTTCCAAATCAGTGACGAAACTGCGCAAATTGCGGCAATTGATGCCGATCAATTCGGCTCCGCTGTTCAACACGGTTTCCAATTCACTCTCGGTATGGATTTCGCACAGGGCGGTCATCCCCAGTTCGTGGGTCAATTTCAGCAGGAAATCGAAACGGGCCGGGTTGAGGATCGCCGCAATCAGCAGCACCGCGTCGGCCCCCAGCGCCCGCGCCTGATAAATCTGGTAAGGATCGAAAATGAAATCCTTGCGCAGCAGCGGGATATCGACCGTCCGGGCCGCCAATTGCAAATTTTCGGTCGAACCGCGGAAATAATACGGTTCGGTCAGCACCGACAAAGCGGCGGCGCCCGCCTCCGCCAATGCCCCGGCCAACGCCTCCACCGGAAAATCGTCGCGGATCAATCCTTTGGATGGCGACGCCTTTTTCAGCTCGGCGATGACTCGTACCCGGCGACAGTCCCGGAACGGTGCCAGAAAATCCCGCGGCGGCGGCAATCCGGCAATCGTTCGTTTCAAATGGCTCAACGGCTTGGAACGCCGGTCGTTACGGACGATCAACTGATTGTGATCGACGATCATATTCAAATAATCCATCAAACTTTTCATCCCCGGCTCGCTTCCAGCAATCGTTCCAGCTTTTCCAACGCGGCGCCGGAATCCACCGCTTCGGCCGCCAACTGCATTCCAGCCTGCAAAGTTTCGGCCCGGCCGCCGACGACGATCGCCGCCGCCGCATTCAACAGCGTGATCGCCCGCGGCCCCCCCTGCCCGCGGCCCGCCAGCACCGCGGTCAGGATCGCCGCATTGACTTTGGCGTCGCCACCTTTGACGCTGCTCAGCGGATAGGACTCCCCCAGAATCAGTTCCGGATACAGATCGTAGGTACGAACCGCTCCGTCGCGCAATTCGGAAATCCGGGTCGGCACATCGCAACTGATCTCATCCAGGCCGTCGTGGCCGTGCACCACCATCACCCGGGAGGATCCCAGCTCACGCAGCGCGTTGGCGAAAAGCTCCGTCAATTCCGGCTTGAAAACGCCGAGCAACTGGCCGCGAGCCCCGGCCGGATTGCACAATGGCCCCAGCAGATTGAACAAAGTCCGGAATTTCAACTCCCGGCGGACCGCCGCCACCTGGCGCATCGCCGGATGAACCTTCGGCGCAAAGAAAAAGCCGATGCCGTGTTCGAGCAGACACTCCTCCATCCGCAGCGGATCAGCATCCAGGTTGAAACCGAGCTCAGCCAGCACATCGGCCGAACCGCATAAGCTCGAAGCGCTGCGGTTGCCGTGCTTGGCGACCGGCACGCCGGCGGCGGCGGCAACGAAGCTCACCGTCGTCGAAATATTGAAGGTATTCAGGTGGTCGCCGCCGGTCCCGCAGGTGTCGATGACCGGCAGATTGCCGGAATCGATGAACCGGGCATGGCGCCGCATCGCCCGGGCGCCGCCGACGATCTCCTCGCAGCTTTCCCCTTTGATTTTCAGCGCGGCCAGCAAAGCGCCGCTTTGCGCCGGCGTCAACTTGCCGTCCATCATGCCGTCAATCACCGCCGCGGCTTCCGCCGCCGTCAACGACTGTCCGTCGACCACCCGGTTCAAATATTGTTCCAGCATCGCTTCAAACTCCTTTCCGTTCCGCTGCCAGCGCCAGGAAATTGGCCAGTTGCCGTTTGCCGTTGGCGCTCAGGATCGACTCCGGATGGTACTGAATGCCTTCCAGCACGAATTCGCGGTGGCGGACGCCCATCACTTCACCGTCCTCGCTGCGGGCGGTAACCATCAATTCCGGAGGCAGGGTCGTTTCATTCAGCGCCAGCGAGTGGTAACGGACCGCCGCAAAATTTTGCTTCAAACCGGCGAACAGCCCTTGGCCGTCGTGCGAAATACTGGAGAGCTTGCCGTGCATCAACCGTCTGGCCCGGACGACCTCGCCGCCGAACGCACAGCCGATCGCCTGATGCCCGAGGCAGACGCCGAGCATCGGCACACGGCCGGCAAAATGCCGGATCAGCGGCACCATGATGCCGGCATTCTCCGGACGGCCGGGGCCCGGCGACAGAACGATCGCGTCGAGATTCTCCAACGCGGCGATTTCCTCCAGCGTGATCGCATTGTTGCGCCGCACCAGCAGCTCGACGTCCAGTTGATAGAGATATTGGGCCAGATTGTAAGTAAAAGAGTCAAAATTATCGATCAGCAGCACCATTTTTCAACCTCGCAAATGTTTCAATTCAATTTCAAGCCGTTGGCGGCCAGTTCCACCGCTTTGAACATCGCCATCGCTTTGTTCAGCGTTTCCTGATATTCCGTTTCCGGCACCGAGTCGGCGACGATGCCGGCGCCGGCCTGGATCGACAACACCCCGTCCTCAATCAGCATCGTCCGGATGGTGATCGCCAGATCCAGGTTGCCGTCGTAACTGATGTAGCCGACCGCACCGCCGTAGGCGCCGCGCGACTCCGGTTCCAACTCGCGGATCAGCTCCATCGCCCGGATTTTCGGCGCGCCGGAAAGCGTTCCGGCCGGAAACGCCGACCGGACCAGATCGAAAGCGTCGAAGGAGTCGTCCAACTGCGCTTCCAGATTCGACACCAGGTGCATGACATGCGAATAACGTTCCACCTGCATAAAATCCCGCACCTGGACGCTGCCCGGCGCCGCCACCCGGCCGAGATCGTTGCGGCCCAGGTCGACCAGCATCAGGTGTTCCGCCCGTTCTTTCTCGTCGCGCAGCAGTTCATCGGCCAACTGCCGGTCGGTCGCTTCGTCGCCGCTGCGCCGTCGGGTACCGGCAATCGGCCGCAAACCGGCAGTCCGCTGCTGCAGTTTCACCATCGTTTCCGGCGAAGAGCCGATCAGATATCGGTCAAAATTCTTGCAGAAATACATGTACGGCGACGGATTGACCAGCCGCAACGCCCGGTACAGGCAAACCGGGTCGACGGTAAGCGGCGCCTGGAAACGTTGCGACAAAACCAATTGAATCGCCTCGCCGGCGGCAATTTCCGCTTTGCCGCGCTCCACCATCCGGCAAAATTCCTCCTTGCTCATATTGGCTTGAAATTGAACCATATCGGTTACAGCCGGCGCCGGATGACCGGCGCCGCCCAGTTGTCCGGCCAACGCTTTCAATCGTTCCAAACCGGTATCGTAAGCGGCCCGGGCCGACGGATAATCGTCACTGTGCAACGCCACCGACAACAGCAAAGTGTGACGCATGTTGTCGAAAGTGATCATCTCGTCGGTCAGCATGAATTGCGCCACCGGGCGTTCCGGATGGTCTTTGGGCGGCGGCAACTCTTCAAACAGGCCGGCCGCTTCGAAATTCAAACAACCGATCGCCCCGCCGGCCAGCGGCGGCAAACCCGGCTGCCGCACCATCACCGCGTCGCCGAGCACCTGCCGCAACGCCGCAAAACCATTCGCCGCCCCCGCCAGCGGCCGCCGCCCGGCGCGGTCGGTCAAATACGGCCGGCCCGCTTCGACCGTAAAGGTCGCATAGGGATTCAACGCGATAAACGAGTAACGGCCGTGGCGTTCGCCGCCCTCGACGCTTTCCAATAGAAAAATTTGATCGCGGCCGGCCAGTTTGCTCAGAATCGACACCGGCGTCTCCAGATCGGCCAGCAACTCCCGATACAGCGGGATGATGCAATGCGGCCGATAAAGTTTTTCGAATTCTTTGAAATCCGGTTTGGTATTCATCTTGTTTTCAATCCTTCATTTCCTGTTGATCAATTGCCATAAAAAAGCCCCGTGAACCTTGCTGATTCACGGGGCTTGCACGTTTTCGAAATCCTCAGTCCGTCGCGCCGGGCGGCCGCGACGCGGCCGAGCGCCGCGAATCATGTCGAACGCGTTGCCACCATCCAAAAAAGTTGTTCAAACTGCAATTCATCTTCTCAATATTCCATATCTTTCAAAATAAAAAAAAGCGGATTGAATACTTCATTCAATCCGCGAAACTCCAACCAAACGGCAAAAACTCACAGCGGCCTCAACGGATTGCCTCCTGATGCCACCAGCGCCAAAATTTTACCGAAACCGAATTCATTCAATTCCAATCTTTCATTTCTTCTTCAGATTGTTTTCAATATAAACATATCGGCGTAAAATACAAATCGCCGAATTGAAAAAATCTTCAAAAAAATATCGTGGCCTCACTCTTCGATCAACTGATACGCGCCGTAATCCAGCACGCCGCCATCGGGATCCATCCACTCGCCGGCCGTTTCATTTTCCGCATTGTCCGGCTCGCCCGGCGAACCATTTTCCGGCGTAATCTCCGGTTCGGCGATTTTCTCTTCCGGCGGCATTTCCGGTACCGAGTCGGAAATGTCGACCACGCCATCCTCCTCCGCTGCCGTCACTTCCGGCTCACCGCCGTCCTCCGCCGTTCCGGTCAGCTCCGTCACCCGCCCGGTCGCCGCCCCGATCGCTTCATTGACCTTACCGGTTCCCTGCTGCAGCCAATGGTCGACCGTACCGCGCACCCCGGACATATCCACGCCCTGCCGTTCAAGCGCCGGCATGCAGAGAAACCAGAAGAGGATCAGCAACACCGCAATCAGTAAAATCAAACATCCGAGCCGCTGACTGAGTTTCAGCGGCCCGGAACCGTTTTCCGGTGGTTTGTTTTCTTCCATGAACCGTTATTCCTCGTCGGCCTCCGGTTCCGATTCGATCTCCGGGTCCAATTCGATCTCCGGGACCGGATCAATCGCCGGATGCGGCGTCACCACCGGACGGATGGTCACTTCCAGCACCGGCAGAAAACGCCGGGCATCGCTGGCGACCAGATCCAGCGGCTGCACGCAGCCGGTCAGGCCGTTGCGCGATTTCAGGCGCAATTCGAACTTGCCGCCGTCCAGCGCCCGCAGCACGATGCCGCCTTCGACCTGCTGATCCGGGTGACCGAGCAGGATGGTAACCTCCAGGCCGACCGCCATCCCGACCGACATTCCATCGATCACCAGCACCCCGATCGTTCCCATCGGCATTTTTTCCAGTTGAATGTGCTTTTCGGCATTGGCGATTTTGTCGATCCAGTCCGGCTGCTCCCAGTATTCGAACAGTTCCTGCGCCCCCATCAGCGCCACCGGCCGGCCGCTCTGATCGTAGGCAATCGCCTCTTCGCCGATTTCCACCATCGGCGTCACGCTCGGCGGCGCATAGCTCAACGCCGGCTGATAGCCCGGCGCCACCGAATAGGCGCCGGGCGCCTGCCACAACAACGGCGCCACCTCCATCAATTCGGCGCTCTCACACTCCAATACGGCGCTCAACCGCAGCGCTTCATCCGCCGTCGGCCGGCTTTCACCGCTATTTTCCAACGCGTTGAGCCGGGCGACGGTAATGCCGGTCCGCTTTGAAAGCTGCCCGATCGACAGACCGCGGCGGGTCCGATACAACCGCAGCAATTCATTGAACGGCGATTTGATGTTGTCAATGCCGATCCGGATACGAGTCAACCAATCTCTTAATTCCAGAGATTGACTGCATTCCAATGATAAAACCTCACAAATTTTATCCAACTGCTGCATACTGGGAACAATTTTTCCAGTGAGCATCTGGGAAACCGCCGAACTGGAAACCGACAACTTGCGTGCCAATTCCTGCTGGCGGATTTTATTGGTGACCAGATACATCCGAATGCGCTCCCCAAACATTTTCTTCAATGGAGTTATAGCCATCAGCATTTACCCTTCATAGCAAATATTGTTTAACCCTCGCGCAACTTACTCCTCAGTTGCGTTCTTCTGTCAACTAATATAGTTAACCCTGAGCTTAATGACAAGCCGTTTTTCGTAATGGTTATCAAAATTTTAACTTTTTTTGCTTTTTTTCTCGCTTTCAGCAAGAAATTTATGTCGTTATGATGCGCTCCACCGTCATATCCAAAGCGAAATCGGCCAATTGCGCCCGCACCGTTTCCCCCGGACGCACCATCTCCGGCCGGGTGATCAATCCGCCGCTTCCATGCTCCAGCAGGGCATAACCGCGTTTCAGCACCGCTTGCGGGTCCATCGCCTCCAGACGATTTTCCGCCGCCGTCAGCCGCCGCAGATTCATCTCCAGCCGGCGGCCCAGCACCCGCTGCAGCCGTTCATACCGTTCATCCACCTGCTGCATTTTGATCTGAACCAGGTGTACCGGCTCACGGAACACGTAACTTTGTTCGGCCCGTTTCAGGCGCTGCTGCGCCTGCTGCCAGCACCACCGCAGCGCCTGTTTCAAATCCTTTTCAAACCGTTGCAGCCGGGTCAAAAACTCTTCGCGCCGCCCGATGACCAGCTCCGCCGCCGCCGAAGGGGTCGGCACCCGCAGATCGGCGGCAAAATCACAGATCGTAAAGTCGATCTCATGGCCGACCGCACTGATCACCGGGATGCGGCTGGCAGCCACCGCCCGGGCCAGGCGTTCTTCATTGAACGGCCACAAATCTTCCATGCTGCCGCCGCCGCGGGTCACCACCAGAACGTCGGCACCGGCGGTCCGGTTGAAAAATGCAATGCCGGCGGCCACTTCGGCGGCGGCGTTGACACCCTGTACCGCCGCCGGGTAAATACGAATGAACAAATTGGGAAAACGACGCTCGACAATCTGCAAAAAATCCCGCAATGCGGCCCCGTCGGCCGAAGTGATCACCCCGATCCGGCGCGGCAACTGCGGAATCGGTTTTTTGCGGCCTTCGTCGAACAAACCTTCCGCCGCCAGCTTCCGCTTCAACTCCTCGAAACGACGCTGCAGCTCCCCCTGCCCGACCGGCCGCAAGGTCCGGATCGTGAACTGGTACTCGCCGCGCGGCGGATAAACGGTCAATTTGCCGAACACCTCCAGCGACATGCCGACGGCCAGATTCATCGACCGGCAGAGTGTCGCGCCGCCAAAATAAGCCGCCCGCAACTGGCAGGCATGGTCTTTCAGCGTCAAATAGACGTGACCGGAACGATGAATCGTCAACGTGCCGACTTCCGCCCGAATCCAGAAAGGCATCAGGCTGTTCTCAATCAGGTCCCTGACCGCAGCATTGACTTCACTGACACTCCAAACCGGTTCTTCGCTCATCGCCTCCTCCTGCAACAACCCTTCCCGCACATTTACATTTCCCGCCAAACCAAAAAACGGCAACCCGTATCGAATTATTTTCACCGAATGCCTGATTCTTCAGAAAAAAAACCGGGCAATCCAGTCGATGCCGTAGGTCCAGCCCCAAACCGCCAGCCCCGTTCCCCAATAGCCCAGGTATTCCAACCAGACAAACCCCTTGATAAAAAGCAGCAGCACCAACCCGATGGTCACGCCGGCAAGCACTTCATTGTTGACTTTCGCCAGCAACCGGGGAAAATAATTGACGACGACGGCCCAGCCGTCCAATCCGGGAATCGGCAGCAAATTCAAGACAGCCAGGATCACATTGAGCACCGCGCCCCTGGCCATCAGCTGCCACAGCCCTTCGGATTCAAAATAATAGCCAACCGCCGCGACCGACGAAAAAATCAGGAACAATCCAAAATTGCTCAACGGCCCGGACAAAGCCACCCAGGCCGCGCTGCGCCGGCCATGCCGCATACGCGACGGATTGACCGGCACCTGCCCCCAGGCAATTCCGCACAGCAGAAACATGATCAGCGACCAGACTCCCATCTGGACAAACGGATTGAAGGTCAAGTGGCCGGCATCCGCCGCAGTCGTATCCCCCTCCCTCAGCGCCGCCCAGGCATGGACGAACTCGTGGGTACAGATCGAAAATACCACCAACAGCAGAGAAGAGAAAAAATAATACGGATCGTCAAACAGATTGTGAATAAAAAACATCGCGCCGACTCTCCATTCGTTTATTCCACGTCCACCGGCCAGCAATAAAATGCCGGCGTTTCATACGGATGGGCGCGACGCAACGCCTCCAGCACCGCCACCCGCACCCCGGCAGTCATCAACAATTCCAGCTTGACTTCTTCGACGGATTCGGCCACGCCGGGCCGGCCGAGAAACGGATTGCTGCCATCCAATGGACGGAACTGCCCCCGGCCGACGGTCTGCCAGCAGCAGCAGTCGTAATTGCCCAACCGGCCGGCGCCGGCCGCGAACAAAGCCGCTTTAAGCTCCTCCGCATGCGAAGCCGGCACATAAACTTCCAATTTGAAAACAGTATTTTTCATCGCTCAATGTCCGATCGTGACCGGCGGCGGCTCCACGCCAACCCAGAGATGATGATGGACCGTCTTGCCCTCCGACTCCCAGCGTTCCTCGAAATCGCTTTTCAAATCGGCGAGCGCGGCAAGCTGTTCCGGGCGTTCCTCGAACAAACCGGAAGCCGCCACCACCTGCCGCACCTGCTCCAGGTAATTCATGTCATCCGTCGAAAAATGCCAGTGGCCGCCGCTTTTCAGCACCCGGTGCACCTGGGTCAAAAAATCGGAACACAGCAAACGGTTGCCGCGATGCCGCCCTTTCGGCCAGGGATCCGGGCAGAGAATGTGCAGCCGGTCCAGGCACCGGTCCGGCAGCATGATGCCGAGCAGCATCCGGGCTTCCACCCGCAGCGCCACGATGTTGTCGACCTGTTCCCGTTCATTGCGTTTCACCAGCTTGCGCAGGCGGCCGATCATCACATCCGCCGCCAATACCAGCGTTTCAGCGTCCCGTTGGGCCAACCGGGTGGTAAATGAACCTTTGCCGCACCCCAAATCGAGTTCGACCCGCCGTCTGCCGCGCGCCAGCGCCGCCACCGGCAGCACGGTGTAGACATCGGTCAAAATGGTGATATGGCGATCCTCTGCTTTCGATTCCATCATAAATTAAAATAAATAATAGATTGTTTTAAAAAATTTTCCGGGATATATATTACAGACGTTTCAAATTATAAATCTATATTATAAACGCTTCCACGGCATTGTGCAAAGCCGATTTTCCGGTTTTCAACAAAAATCTCACTTAAAAATCGGCCCGCGGTCATCCCGGCAAAAAAACATTTCAAAAGTTTTCATTCTCCGGCGACAGTGCTATATTATGTTTTCACGAAACATCCGCCGCCCGGAACGCCCGCAACGCCTTCCGGCACGAAAAAGCCTCGAAACGGGAGAGTCAAGAGAAGCAATGAAAACCATCCTGTTCGTCTGTACCGGCAACAGTTGCCGCAGCCCGATGGCCGAAGCCTATTTTGCCGCCCGCTGCCGCGCCGCCGGGCGCGATGACATCCGGGTCGGCTCCGCCGGCTTGTATGCCGCCGACGGAGCGCCGGCATCCGCTCAAGCGCTGACGGTGATGGCCAATCGCGCCCTGGACCTGAGCCGTTTCCACAGCCGCCGCCTGACCGCAGTTCTGCTGGCGGAAGCCGAATGGGTGGTGACGATGACCCGGTCGCACCGGGCGGCGTTGCTGGCCGCCTGGCCGGACTGCAGCGGTAAAGTGCGCACCCTGCTCCCGAACGGCGACATTCCGGACCCCTTCGGCGGCTCGGTCGCCTGTTATGAACAATGCTTTCTGGCAATGCAGCCGGCGCTGGATGCGTTATTCGAACAACTGACTGTATCATTTTCGACCTGAAATATTATTGACTGGAGGAACAATCAGATGAACCCGATCCAAGATTTTCATGGGACAGTCCTGACGCTGGCCATCGGCTCCGACCATGGCGGCTTTGCGCTCAAGCGGCAGTTGATAAACGCGCTGGAGGCGCAGGATATCCGCATCGTCGATGTCGGTCCGGCAACGCTCGATCCGGCCGACGATTATCCGGATTACGCCAATCAAGTCGGCTTCGCCATCTCCCGCGGCGAAGCGAACTGCGGCATTCTGCTTTGCCGTTCCGGCGCCGGCATGGCGATCAACGCCAACCGGTTCCATCACGTCCGGGCGGTGGTCGCCGCCGAGGCGGCCGTCGCCACTCTGAGCCGCCGCCACAACTGCAGCAATGTGCTGGTATTGCCGGCAGACCAACTGGATTTCGCCGCGGTGCTGACCATCGTCGAACAATGGCTCGGCACACCGTTCAGCAACGAACCGCGCCATGCCCAGCGGCTGATGAAGCTGGAAACCGGTTCTTACGACGACATCGCCGCCATCCGCCAGGCCGACCCGGAAATCGCCGCGATGATCGATCGCGAGGCGGCCAGACAGTCGGAAGGCATCGAACTGATCGCCTCCGAAAACTTCACCAGTTGCGCGGTACGCGCCGCCCAGGGCTCGGTATTGACCAACAAATACGCCGAAGGCTACCCCGGCAAACGATACTACAACGGCTGCGAATTCGTCGACCAGGTGGAAGCGCTGGCCATCGAACGCGCCTGCAAGCTGTTCGGCGCCGAAGCCGCCAACGTGCAGCCGCACGCCGGCAGCCAGGCCAACATGGCGGTCTATTTCGCGCTGCTCAACCCGGGCGACACCGTGTTGGCGATGAGTCTCGACCACGGCGGCCACCTGACGCACGGTCATCCGCTCAATTTCAGCGGCATGCTGTTCAATATCGTTCCCTACGGCGTCAACCGGGAAACCGAGCAGATCGATTACGACGAAGTCGAAGCGCTGGCCAAGCAGCATCAGCCGAAAATGATCCTGGCCGGCGCCAGCGCCTATCCGCGCATCATCGACTTCGCCCGGCTGCGGGCGATCGCCGACCAGGTCGGCGCCAAATTGTTCGTCGACATGGCGCATGTCGCCGGACTGGTCGCCGCCGGCGAACATCCGAATCCGGTGCCGTACTGCGACGTCGTCACCACGACGACCCACAAGACGCTGCGCGGCCCGCGGTCCGGGCTGATTCTCTGCAGAGAACAATATCTCAAGGCGATCAATTCCAAAGTGTTCCCGGGTCTGCAGGGCGGACCGCTGGAGCACGTCATCGCCGCCAAAGCGATCTGTTTCGCCGAAGCGATGACGCCGGCGTTCAGGCAATACCAGCAGCAGGTCAGGCGCAACGCCGCCAAACTGGCCCGGGAGCTGACCGACCGCGGCTTCCGGATCGTTTCCGGCGGCACCGACAACCATCTGATGCTCGTCGACCTGCGGCCGAAGCGGGCGACCGGCAAAGAGATCGCCAACGCGCTGGACAAAGCGATGATCACGGTCAACAAGAACATGATTCCGTTCGATCCGGAAAAACCATTCGTCACCAGCGGCATCCGCATCGGCACCCCGGCGGTGACCACCCGCGGCATGAAAGAAGCGGAAATGACGCAGATCGCCGCCTTCATCGAGCGCGCCGTCGAAGTGAAAAATGACGACGCGGCGCTGGGCGCGCTGGGCGAAGAGGTCAAAGCCTTCACCCGCGACTATCCGCTGCCGCAATTCTAAGCAATAAGGGAACTGGTAGAATGATTGATATCAAATTGATCCGCGACAACATCGAACTGGTCAAAGCCAATGCCGCGCGGCGCGGCTGCAACGTCGATATCGATGCGCTCGCCGCGTTGGACAGACAATATCGCGAACTGACCACGAAAGTCGAAACGATGCGGGCGGAGCGGAACGCGCTGAGCAAGGAGTGCCGCGACAACCCGGCAGCCCGCGACCAGGTGAAAGAGCTCAAGGAAAAACTGGCGGCGGCGGAACCGGAATTGGATGCGCTCCAGAGCAAGATCAACGAACAGCTTTCCTGGTTGCCGAACCTGCTCGCCGGCGATGTGCCGGACGGCAGAGACGACGCCGACAACGTCGAATTGCGCAAAGTCGGCGTCATTCCGAGCTTCGACTTCAAAGTGCGCGATCACCAGGAACTCGGCGAACTGCTGGACATCATCGACACCCAGCGCGGCGCCAAGGTGGCGCAGTCCGGCTTCTATTACTGGAAAGGCAAAGGCGCCCAACTGGCGCAGGCGCTGTTCTTCTGGACGCAGCGCGAATTGATCAACCGCGGTTTCACGCTTTTCATGACGCCGTGCGCCGCCAAGGAAAAAACGCTGTTCGGCACCGGGTATCTGCCATTTTTCGCCGACCAGACCTACAAACTGGAAAAAGAAGACCTGGCGTTGATCGGCACTTCGGAGCAGACGCTGGTCGGTTATCATGCCGACGAGGTGCTCGACGGCGGCAAACTGCCGTTGTGCTACACCGCCTTTTCACCCTGCTTCCGAACCGAATCCGGCAGTTACGGCAAAGCCAGCCGCGGAATTTTCCGGGTGCACCAGTTCCACAAAGTCGAGCAGATCATTTTCTGCAAGCCGGAAGATTCGGTCAAATATCACGAATTCTGCCTGGCCAACGAGGAATATCTGCTCCAGCAGCTCGGACTGCCGTATCATGTCGTCAACGTCTGCGTCGGCGACCTCGGCGCGCCCGGATACAAAAAATACGACATCGAAGCCTGGTTCGCCGGTTTCGGCACCTACCGCGAAGTGACCAGCAACACCAACCTGACCGACTTCCAGAGCCGCCGGCTGAACATCCGTTACAAGGACAGCGACGGCAAGCGCGATTTCGTCCATACCATCAGCGCCACCGCGATGACCGACCGGGCGTTGATCGCCATCCTGGAAAACAACCAGCAGCCGGACGGCTCGGTCCTCGTGCCGGAAGTGCTGCGGCCGCTGGTCGGCTTCGACCGGATCGAACCGGCCAGATAAAGGAATCCGTTCCGGAGCAGCCGTTCAAACGGTTGTTCCGGAGTAATTATTTTTCCAAGAACCTTGAAAGGAACCTCATGGACGAACAACTTTACTTGCGAAAGCTGCGCGGCTGCTGGTTCGGAAAAGCGGTCGGCGGCACGCTGGGACAGCCTTATGAAGGCTTGTCCGGACCGCTGCGCCTGACCTTTTACGACCCGGTGCCGACCGACATGGTCCCGAACGACGACATCGATTTGCAGGTGTTATGGGCCTGTCTGCTCGACCGGATGGAAACGCCGGTGGTGGACCGGCAAACGCTGGCCGACGGCTGGCTGGCCAACGTCAATTTCCCCTGGGACGAATACGGCATGGCCATCCGCAATCTCCGGCGCGGCATCCGCCCGCCCCATTCCGGCCGCTACGACAACTTTTTCATCGACGGCCTCGGTGCGGCCATCCGCAGTGAACTGTGGGCTTCGCTGGCGCCGGGCAATCCGGAACTGGCGGCCAAATTCGCCTACGAGGACGCCTGCGTCGACCACGACGGCGACGGTTTGTGGGCGGAAATCTATCTGGCGGCGCTGGAAAGCATGGCTTTCCTCGAATCCGATCTTGACAGCCTGGTCACTTCCGCACTGCATTACATTCCGGCAACTTCCGTGCTGCACCGCGCTTTGACCGACACCTGCAACTGGTGCGCCCGGAGTGAGGATCCGGCCGTCATCCGCCGGCAGATCATGGAAACGTATTACTGTGAAAACTTTACCTCGGTAGTCATGAACCTGCCATTCATTGTCGCCGGCCTGCTGCTCGGCAAAGGCGATTTCAGCCGCAGCATCTGTCTGGCCGCCAACATGGGGCAGGACACCGATTGCACGGCGGCCAGCGTTGGCGCCATCCTCGGCCTGCGGAACCCGAACGCCATCGGGGCGGAATGGCTGAAACCGATCGGCAACAAACTGGTGCTCAACGACGGCATCGTCGGAATCACGCCGCCGGCCACGCTCGATGATTTTTGCGCCATGATCAACCGGTTGCGCAAACGGATCCGCCTGCGGGATGCCGCCAGCGCCGACCCGGAACCGGAGTGGCCGAAACTGGCCAACAAAGTTGAAATCGCCGTCGTCAACCTCGGCAACAAGAAAAACGGTTTGACGCCCCATTATCAGCCGATGGAATTTCCCGGGCTGTGGTGCCGTTATCCGGCAACCGGGCTGACGCCGGATTATCAAGTCATCGTCCGGCGCCAATTCAAGATTCGGCGGAGCGACAATTATCGGCTGATGGTCAACTCTTCGGCCATTTCCCGGGTTTATCTGGACGATGAATTCATATTCGGACGGGACGGCGGCGCCATGGTGCCGTCCTTCCACCGGGCGCCGCTCAACCAATGGCTCGACCGGAAATTGCTTCCCGGCGAATATGAGTTGAAAATCGTCCTGTCGCCGCTGGCGGGCATGGAGGAACTGGAATGGGTCATGGGCATCGGCGATGTCGCCACCAAGCAATGGCTCACAGACGCCTTCGACTAAAAATCTAAGAAAGCGAACCTCCCGGATGCGGCCTGTCAGAATCCGCCGGCCGGTCCGTATCCAGCGGGCGATGCCGTTTTCGGGAAGCGCCGGAACCTCCGGCGCTCCCTTTCTACAACCCGATTGCGGCTGCGAATTCGTTCCTTTGCATAAAAAACCACTGGTGCTGAAAAGTCTTATGAAACCGCGCTTCCCTTCAAGATAGAGAAAGCGTCGGTCACTCCGATAAAACCGGAGCCGCCGGTATTTTGCTGCCGCGTCGCGGACAGTCCCCGGACGCGGTCCGGCCGGGCGGACACCGCTTGGCCCATGACATCAATTTTGCAACGAAAAGGCCATCTTTTTCCCGCCGACAAGCCGGGAAGCCATGCCGGCCGGCAACACCTTGCCGGTACTTTCCGGAATGCTCATTTCACGATTCTCCACCACGCCATCCGGCAGGATCTCCTGCAGCAGCCGTCCCATCACCAGCGGGGAAAAGCCCGGCGAATGGCTGCTCAGCACGATGAAATACGGTCGTTCCAGATCCAGCAGCTCCCGGCACATTTCAAGCAGCTTCCGGATATCCTCCTCGATTTTCCATACCTGTCCTTTGCTGCCGCGGCCGAACGTCGGCGGGTCCAGTGCAATGCCGTTGTATTTGACGCCGCGCCGCAATTCCCGGGCGCAAAATTTGTTGACATCATCGACGATCCAGCGGATGGCATCCGGCACCTGCGGATTGCTCCGCTGATTTTCCTGCCCCCACTCGATCATGCCGCGGGCCGCGTCCAGGTGCGTCACCCTGGCGCCGGCTTCCGCCATCGCCATCGAACCGACGCCGGAATAGCCGAAAAGATTCAACGTCCTGACTGCGTCGCCCATCGTCGGAATGAGCTGCCGGAACCACGCCCAGTTGGCATACTGTTCGGCGAAAAACCCCAAGTGCCCGAAACCGGTCGGCTTGACGGTCAGGGTATAGGTGCCCCATTCCAGCGACCACTGTTCCGGCAGCCGGTTCCGGTACTGCCAGGCGCCGCCGCCGGAACTGTCGCGCCTGTAAACGGCATCGGCTTTTTTCCACTCCGAATCCGGCAGCGACGGCGCCCAGAAAGCATTCAAGGCCGGCCGGATCAAACGATAAGGACCGGCCTGTTCCAGCTTCTGCCGGTTGCCGGTATCGAGCAATTGATAATGCATAAAATTCTTTCAAAAAGTGACAATTGAAGCTCTCGCTCAAGCCGGATTCGCCGGCTGGAACCGATAAGCGCCTTCGACTTTGTAGACGATTTCACCGCGCCGCACCGTCAGCAGCGGGCGGTTGGTGCCGTGTTCGAAAAAAGCCAGATCCGCCAGTTTGCCCGGCAGCAGCTCGCCACGGTCGGTCAAGCCGAGCGACAGCGCCGCGTTGCGGCTGACGGCGCTGGCGGCATACGTCTCGGACATATGGCTGTAACTCATCAGGCTGTGCCAGCCGGTGTCCAGCAGCGTCGTCGTCCCGGCCAGCAACCCGTCGCCGGTATGGGAATAACCGTCCTCCACTTTGATCAGCGACGGCCCCAGCCGGTATTCGCCGTTGGCCATGCCGGCCGCCATCGTCGCGTCGCTGATGCCGACCACTTTGTCGGACGGTTTGCAGCGGCAGGCCAGGTCGACCATCCGGGGATGGATATGGCGGCCGTCGATGATCATTTCCACCGTCACCCGCGAATCGGTCAAGGCGATCGACGTCAGCGTGATCGTCCGCTGCTGCAGCGGCGGCATGCCGTTGAACAGATGGGTGCAGTAGCAGGCGCCGGCATCGATCGCCCGCAGGGTCGCCGCTTCATCGGCCAGGCTGTGTCCCATCGATGGGGCCACGTGCTCGGCGCACAGCAATTCGGTCAATTCGACGCCGCCCGGCAATTCCGGCGCGAAGGTCATCCGCTTCACCTTGCCGCGCGCCGCCGCCAGCAGCTCGCGGGCATATCCCAGATCGATCGGGCGCAAACACGCCTCGATCTGGGCGCCGCGCTTGGCCAGGTTCAGAAACGGCCCCTCGATATGGATGCCGACCGCTTCGGCGCCGGCCATCGGCCGGTCGAGCATATCGGCCAGCGCCGACAGATTGCGCAGCATCTCTTCCCGCGGCGCGCTGACCACCGTCGGCACGAACGTGGTCACACCGCGTTCCACCAGAATCCGGCTCATCAGTTCGATCGACGCGTCCGGCAGAAAAGCCGAGGAGGAGTCGAAACCGCCGGCGCCGTGAATATGGGTATCGACGAAACCGGGCGTCACATAAGCATTCGGCAATTCAAAGATTTCCAGCTTCGGCTCCAGGACAAAAGCGGAACGGGAGCCGATCGACAGGATTCGTTCGTCTTCGCACAGGATCGCACATTGATCGATCCGCCGGGTCGGCACCAAGCCGTAATCGGTCATATACAAACGGCGTTTTTTTTTCATTCCCTCAGAGCTCCGATCCGTTCAGCAATTCTTTTACGATGCAAGTAATTTAGGCGTTTTTCCGTATTTTTCCAAATTTTCCGACGCAATTATGCAGTAAAAAACCCGACAGCCGAAACGACCGCCGGGTTCCCTTTGCCGTCAGGGCACCGTCATTTTGCTTCGCCGTCGAGAATCTTCCGGATCACCGGCGCCATCCCGTCGGCCATCATCGTGAAGCCCAAGTCGGTCGGATGCACGCCGTCGACGGTGGCTTCGTCATAGATCAACGGGTCGAGCAGTTCGCTGCCGTCGAGAAAATAGATATTCCGGTCGCCGGCCGCCCGGCAGGCTTCGACGGTATTTTTCTGGATATCCCGGTAGCGGATCATCCAGTCACTCAGCGAATTGCCCTCTTCGCGCCGCTGGCCGACCGCTTCGCCGCTGAAACGGATGCCGGAAACGACCAAGATCGGCACCTCGGGATGTTTTTCCCGGTAAATCCGGATGAACTCCGGTAAAGTCCGGTCGATCATATCGACACAATTGGCCTGATAATCCAGAATCAGCATCGCCGGATCGGCGATCTCGGCCAGCAACTGCGCCATCTCCGGCTCCCCCTTGCCGTTGCCGGAAAAGCCGTAATTGAGGAACGGCCGGTTGAGTTTCCGGCTGAGGATGTTCGTATAGCAACTGCCCGGCCGGGAGGCGCAGCCGCCCTGGGTGATCGAAGTGCCGTAGACGATGACCGGCCGGTCGCTGACATACGGCTGCGGCGCCATCACCCGGCTGCCGGCATCCAGGCCGATCCGGATCGATTTGACCTGGTTGTACAATGGCAGATTGATCGTGAAGTCGCGCATTTCGGCCGGACGCTCACCCTGCTCGTCGAGGAAATAACCGATCACGATATGATTGTCCGGCTCCATCGGCGGCCGGGCCGTCGTACTGAAGCGCTGCTGATACGGTCCGCCAATGTAGAAATCGAAGCCGCTGCTGCCGGTCGGCGCCATATGCGGCATGAATTCGGAAATTCCCAAATCGGCCTTGAGCACCAGCTTGCGGCAGTCGGAGCGGAAACGAATCTGGCCGCCGGCGGTATGGTTGGCCAGATAATCCACCCCTTCGCTGATTTCGACATCCGGCTTGACCGGCAGCCGGCGGAACACTTTATCCTGGTCATACCAGTAAAACCCGAGCAGTTCGAACGGCTTTTCGTCCGGTGTGAACCAGATCATGCCGTTTTCGTCCACCGGCTTATCGGCCATATTCGGGTCGAGTTCTTCGATTTTCACCTGTTTTCCCTCCGTTTCGTTGGTCTCGGCTTTTACCGCCGCAGTCCGGCAGAATGCCAGCCCCGCCAGCAAAAAGACCGCCGCGCCCAAGTTCAGCCGCCAATATCGTTTCATTCCAATGCCTCCGTTGTATGATTCCGGATTCGCTCTTCAGCCACGAATGATAACAATAGCAAGGCAAATTATTTTTTGCAACTATTTTAGCAGCTGGCGGTCAATAAAAACAGCAGAATTTTCCAGGAAACAGCAAAAAAACTTGTGCTGCCGTCTTTGCCGTGGTAACTTATAACAAATGAAACTTTCAAGAGGGAAATCAATCATCATGTTGAATATGCAATTGGACCGGCCGCTGGTCTTCTTCGACATCGAAAGCACCGGCACCGTCGTCACCCGGGACCGCATCGTCGAACTCTCCGTCATCAAATTTCTGCCGGACGGCAGCCGGGAGTGCACCACCAGGCGGCTCAACCCGGAGATGGCGATCCCGGAAGCGGCCAGCAAAATCCACGGCATCTATGACGCCGACGTCGCCAACGCGCCGACCTTTGCGATCATCGCCCAGAATCTCCATCATTACCTGGAAGGCTGCGATCTGGCCGGCTATAACATCGTCGGGTTCGACATTCCGCTGCTGGTCGAGGAGTTCCGCCGCGCCGGACTGGAGTTTTCGCTGGAAGGCCGCCGGGTCATCGATTCGTTCCGGATTTTCTGCAAGCTGTATCCCCGGACGCTGACCGCCGCCTACAGGCTGTTTTGCGGCAAGGAGCTCGAAGATGCCCACAGCGCCGAAGCCGACACGATGGCCACCGTCGAAGTTTTCCTCGGCCAGTTGGAGAAACATCCGGAGTTGCCGCGCGATCTGGACGAACTGCACAAATTCTGCGACTTGCGCGATCCGGACGCCATCGACGCCTCGAACCGATTCAAATGGTCCGGCAGCGAAGTGATCGTCAATTTCGGCAAGAACTACGGGCAGACGCTGCGCCATCTGGCGGCAAACGATCCGGGTTTCCTGCGCTGGATCCTGCGGGCCGATTTCGCCGATGATGTGAAGGCGATCGCCAGCAACGCGCTGGCCGGCAAATTTCCGGAGCGAAAAAATGAGCAATGCCGGCCGGATTGAAAGCCTGCTCCGGCTGCTCGACGACGACAACGAGCAGATCGGCCGCACCGCCATCACCGAGTTGTTGAAGCTCGGGCCGGCGCTGGATGCCCATCTGGCGGAATTGCAGGAGTGCGACAACCCGAATGTCCGGCGGCGCATCCACCAGTTGCAGGCCATCCAACTGCTGCGCCGCCGCCGCCGGATGTTTGCCGCACTGCTGAAAAATCGCAACATCAACTTGCTGGAAGGGCTGATTGAAGTTCACCTGCAATGGTATGACAACGATTCGGCGCCGGCGTTGGTGGACCTCTGGCAGAATTTTTCCGGCGCAGCGGAAAAATTCGATCTGTACAACCTGGAACAGGTCGCGTATTTCATGCGCAAGTGTTCGTTCACGCTGCCGCCGGACAATGAAGTGCCGTCCCCCGATTACTATTGCCTCGGCCCGGTGCTCGACGACCGCATCGGCGCCGATATTCTGCTGTGCGCCGTCGCTCTGGAACTGGCGTTGGAGTGCAATTTGGAATTGTGCATCGTGCGGTTGTACGGCAATTTCGCGCTGATCGACCGGCGCGGCCGGATTCTTTCGCCCAAAAACGGCTGGCAGGTGCTGGCGCCGACCGATCCGGCCAATTGCGAATTCTGGGACGACCCGCGCAAAGTGCTGAAATTCCTGGCGAGCATGTTGTTTTTGTATGCCGTCAGCTCCGACAGTTTCCGCTACATCCACACCGTCGGTCACGCGCTGTGCGGCATGGCCGATGACGAACTGCTGGAATTTCTGCCCTATCCGTATGGGGCGCAACCGGAGGAATCATGAGTTTCCAGATATTCCGGCGCGCGTTGATCGTCGGCGTCCTGTTGAGTCTGCTGCTGCCGGCAGCGGCGATGGACTATCTGTGCCAGACCTGCCGGCAGGCAATTGCCGATGAATATCTGCTCGACCAGCAGGGCCGGATCTATTGCTCCGAACGCTGTTTCGAGGCGACACTCGCCAAATGCGCCGCCTGCGGCGGCGCCTGCCGGCGGCAATTTTTCTCTCCGGCGCTCGGCAGGATGTACTGTTCGGAAACCTGTCTGGCCAGCCAGGCGCCGCGCTGCACCATCTGCCGTCAACCCTGCCTGGCCGACAGTTTTCAATCGGGCAATGACTTTTATTGTTCGCAGGCCTGCCTGAACCAGCGGCTGCCGCATTGTCACTCTTGCGGCGCCGCGATGAAAACCTACTATCGGATCACCGGTTTGTACGGATCCTTCGACTTCTGTGAAAAATGCGCCCGGCTGCCGCTCTGCTACGCCTGCCAGTTGCCGCAGCCGGGAAAAACGCTGGCGGACGGCCGTTTCCTTTGCCGGCAATGTTACGAATCCGCCGTCACCGATCCGGACGAAATCGCCAGGATTTTCGAAAAAACCAGGGAATTGCTCGAAAAGAAACTATCCTTCGAATTCGATCATGTCATCGAATTGTATTCGGTCGACCTGCCGACGTTGAAGCAAAACGCCGCCGCCGACAACCTCGGATCGGAGGTCGGCAGCTATGTCTTCAGTGCCACGTTGTACACCAAAACGGTATCGGTCGCCGGCCAGCCGGAAGAGCGGCAATATCTCGACGATGAGCGCTGCAGCATTTATGTGCTGAACCTGCTGCCGGAGAAACGGCTCAGCGAAGTATTCGCCCATGAGCTGACTCACGATTATCTCCGCCACCGTTACGGGACTTTTGAAGATCAGAAGCTGGAGGAAGGCACCTGCGAATACGTGGCGGCCAGGGTCAACACGCTGTTGAAGCGTCCCGGGCAGAACATCCGTTTCGAATTGAACCCGGATCCGGTTTACGGCGACGGCTACCGGCAGGCGGCCGAATATGTCAAAAAGCACGGTTGGCGCGCCTACCTCTCCTATCTCGGCAGACAGCCGCGGCGGCCTTTGCCGCCGGGCAAATAGCCGCCGCGGCCCGGACCGGCTGGACGCCGCTTGTAAAGTTCCCGAACGACGTTATATTATCCCGGTATCAAAACAAAAGTCATTCGAGAATGGATCAGAGCGACAACGGTTCCGTGCAATTTATTTTGAGAAGAATCCGGCAAATCCTGCTTTTCGCCGTCGTCGCGTTTTTTGTTTTTTCGCTGTTCCGGGCCGAAGCGTCCGAATCCTGTCCGCCGCCGGCAATTTTTCCGATCGGGCAAAGTTACCTTGCAGCCGCCGGCGAAAACAAGGCGGCGGCCTACTTTCAGGATGATTGCCGGCGTCCCCGCCGTACCGTCGCGACGGTAAAAAATAAATATAAGAAATCCCTGTCGGTCCATTCGGCCGGCGAAGCCGATGTTGCCGCCGTTTCTGCCGCTCGTCACCTTTTCGACGGCGTACCGGGCGGCGCGCCGAAGCCGGAATTGCTCACCGTTCAGGATATTCTGGCTGCCGCAACCCCGGTCAGGGCCGGACCGGCGCGCTTCCGCCAGAACTGACCGGGCGAAAACTTCCTTACCGCGTTTTTCGATGATATCGACCGTTTCCGTTTTCCCAATCGGCGAAAATCCATTTTCCGCCTTTCACGCCTTGATTTATCCGCAGGAATTGTTTCGTCCCGACCCGACCGATTCGACCAATACACAACTCAAGGTTTTTCACATGCAAGACGAACAACCGTTCGCTCCGAAGCGTTCCTTCAAAGATTATTTGCGTATCTTTTCATGCGGTTTTATCATGGGAGGCGCCGATGTCGTGCCGGGCGTTTCCGGCGGAACGATGGCCTTCATTCTGGGCATCTACGATGAACTGGTCGAAGCGATTCGGCGTTTCACCGGCAAAGAGTGCTTTTCGATGGTTTTCCGATTCCAGATCCGGCAGGCATTCAAAACCCTGCCATGGCCCTTCCTGCTCTGCCTCGGCCTGGGCATCCTGAGCGCCATCGCGCTGTTTTCCACGCCGATCAAATGGATGCTGGCCAACCGGCTCACGCTGATTCTCGCATTTTTCTTCGGCCTGGTTCTGGCCTCGGTGGCAACCGTGCTGCCGCGCGTCAGACACTGGAACGGCGGCCGGATCGCCGCCCTGATCGGCGGGACCGCCGCCGGCTGGCTGATCGTCGGACTGCCGTTGCTTCGGAATCCGCCGGATTCGCCGTTTTACCTGGTCCTCTGCGGTGCGCTGGCGATTTGCGCGATGATTCTGCCCGGCATCTCCGGCAGTTTCATCCTGTTGCTGCTGGGCAAATACGACGATGTGCTGAATGCAGTCCACGAACTCAAAAGCGGGCTGAATCTCGCCGATAATTGCTATACGCTGACGCTGTTCATCGTCGGAATCGTCATCGGGATTGCCGGTTTCATCCGGCTGTTGAGCTACCTGCTGCGGAAATTCCATGACATCACCATCGCGGTGCTGATCGGCTTCATGCTGGGATCGCTGCGCAAAGTCTGGCCGTGGAAATTCGAAGACCACATCGAAAACCACAATATTCTGCCGGCCGGCTCCGAACCGGAATTCTGGTATGCGCTGCTGCTCGGCCTGGCGGGCTTCCTGCTCGTCCTGCTGATCGAATACATGGCGAGAAAACAGCAAAAACCGGCTGAACTTCCGGAATAAAACGGCGGCGGCTCAAGCCGGGCAAGCGTCAGCCGCCCGGCTCCGGCTTCGCTCAAAGGGTCGGATTGCCGACTTTCAAATCCCGGAAAAAACCTTCATATTCCCGGATGGCGCTATTGTAACGTTCCAGATTGTGCTGGCTGAAACTTTTGGCCGCATAACCGCGATAACGCTTCAACGACTTCGCCGACCGCTTGACCAACTCGGCAATGCTGTGGATGACGTTCATTTCACAGCGGCTGAAAGCATCCTCGTCGAGTACAAATGAATCGGAGCGCGAATCGCCGAAAAAGAACCCCAGTTCTTCCCGGCCGCTTTCCGGCGGCAGCAGGATCAGATTGTGCGCCGCCTCCATCAAGCCGTGCAGCGTCTGCAGAAAATGCTGCATCCGCCGTTCACGGATCGAGATGTCGTGACTGCTCAACGTGATGATGATCGCGTCGGTATCGACGATGGCGTTGTCCAGCAGCAAAAGAATTTTGGCATACAGCATCCGCCGCTCGCCGTCGCCCAAGGCGAAAATATCCGAATTGAGCAATTCCGCCGCCCGGTCGTAAGCGGCGTCACGCCGTCCCATCAGCGGCGCCAGGTTCATCTTGACCAGAAAGTCCGCCTGCGCCGCTTTTTTCGCCGAAGTATTGCCGCGCCAGAACGCCTGTTTTACTTTGCTCAACACGCCGAAATGAAAAAATGAACTCAAAATTCCGCACTCCAACCTTGATTGCCCGCCCGATGCGATCATCTTCCAGACATAAAATAATCGGTTCTGGACATCCTGCAAATAGAAAATGAATAATGTCATAAATTTTATTTTCCGCCATCAAACGGCCGGCCGGCTTTTTCCGCCGCTCCGGTCTTGCTTTTCACTGCCGCAAGCGATATATTACAGAGGAAAATTCAATCAATTACAACCAGATTTTCCCTTGCCGGGGAAAATTGTCCGGAGAATATTATTTTGCAAAAAGTCGATTTCCTGCCGATGTCCCGGACCGAAATGAAACGTCTCGGCTGGGAGGAGTTGGATATTTTACTGATTACCGGCGACTGTTACGTCGACCATCCCTCCTACGGGGTTTCGATCGTCGGCCGGCAACTGCTCAGCCTCGGTTACCGGGTCGGCATCGTCGCCCAGCCGGACTGGAAAACGGTCGATTCCCTGACGGTGATGGGGCGGCCGCGGCTGGCCTGCGGCGTCACTTCCGGCAATATGGATTCGATGGTCAACTTGTACACCGCCGGCCGGCGGTTGCGCCGGGAAGACGCCTTTTCCGAAAACGGCGTTCCGGGGCGGCGGCCGCCGCACGCTCTGATCGTCTACGCGCAACTGGCCAAACGCGCTTTTCCCGGTTTGCCGATCACGCTCGGCGGCGTCGGCGCCAGCCTGCGCCGGGTGGCGCATTACGATTACTGGCAGGATAAACTGCGGCCGGGCGTGCTGGTCGACTCCAAAGCCGACATCCTCTGTTACGGCATGGGCGAAAAGCCGATGCCGGAGATCTTCCGCCGCCTCGACCGCCGGGAGCCGTTGCGCGGCATTCGCGGGACGGCGGTATTGCTGGGCAAAAAAGAGGCAGAGGCCTTTCAACCGGGCGACGCTTATCTGGAATTGCCGAGCTGGGAGGAGATGCTGGCCGACAAAGACGCCCTGATGACTTCGACGAAGCTGGTGGAGCGGGAAATGAATCCGTTCGGCGGCCGCGGTTTGCTCCAGCGCTACGGCGACCGGCTGCTGGTCATCGAACCGCCACCGCTGCCGCTGACCAGGGAAGAGCTTGACGCCGTGCACGATTTGGCTTATTCCGGGGTCCCGCACCCCTCCTATCAAGGCCGGATTCCGGCCTTTGAAACGATCAAGGATTCCATTCCGGCCGTGCGCGGCTGTCCGGGCGGCTGCGCCTTCTGCGGACTGGTGGCGCACCAGGGGCGCTATGTGATGTCGCGCAGTTGCGAATCGATCCGGAAAGAAGCGAAGCGCCTGAGTGCGCGGCCGCATTTCCGGGGAACGATCAGCGACATCGGCGGCGCCGCCGGCAATATCTTCGGCAGCCATATTCTCGACACCGCCAAATGCGCCGTCTGCAAACGTTCCAGTTGCCTGGTGCCGGTGCCGTGCAAAAATTTTCAATGCGACGGCAAGGAGCTGATCGAGCTCCTGCGCTGCATCCGTTCGATGCCGGAAGTGAAACACCTCTATATCAATTCCGGCATCCGGCTGGATCTGGCGTTGAAGCAACCGGAATTGCTGCGGGAACTGATCCGCCACCATGTTTCCGGCCACCTGAAAGCGGCGCCGGAGCACCTGCATCCGAAGGTTCTGGAGCTGATGCGCAAAAGCACGGCGGAAGAATTTTACGAATTCCGCCGGATTTTCGAGGAAGAAAGCGCCAAATGCGGCAAGGAGCAATATATCATTCCGTTGTTCATCTCCAATTTTCCCGGTTCGACCAAAAAGGAGATGGCGGTCGTCGATCAATATCTGGCCGATAACAATTGGAGTCCGCAGCAGGTTCAGGATTACATTCCGCTGCCGATGACGATGGGAGCGGCGATGTATTATACCGGCAAGGCGCCGGATGGCACGCCGATTGCCGTCAACCGCGGCCTGAAAGAACGACGGGTGCAAATCGCCATGCTGAAACGCAAGCGGGGCAAAGCGGAATACGACAGGAAAGGCGCTCCGCCGAAAAAATTTCCCAACCGGTCCGGACGGAACAAGAAAAGCTAACGCCCGGACCGGAGCATCGTTTTTTCATTTTTTGAAAGAATTTTCAACCTGCCGCTGCCACGATTGCAACGCCGCATTCAACTGTCTGCTCTCCGCGATGGAAACCGCCGGGAATAGCGCCGACGCCTCTCTGGAACGCAGCAATTCGGCAAATCCGGCCGCCTCGTACCCGAAGCTGGTCAAATCGGCCGGCACGCGCAACGTTTCGCCGCGCCCTTCCCGCTCCAGCCGGATGATGCCATCTTCCGGCTTCACCCGGTCGCACACCCAGGGATTCGGCAACTCCAGACGGCCTTTTTCGCCATAAACCCGCAGACCAGCTCCGACGGAAACCGCACAGCTCACCGTCAACTGCGCGGTGATGCCTTCCGGCCAGCGGGCCAATGCCAGACTGTGCCAGTCCACCAGGTCGACCGTCGGACACCCCAACCCGGTCAACAGCTCCGGCGCCGCCGGCGGCCTGCCGCCGGCAGCCGCCGCCACCAGCATCGCCATCGACAGCGGATAACCGCCGATGTCCCAGATCACGCCGCCGCCCAATTCCGGCCGGCACAACCGGCTCTGCGGATCATAAGGAGCCTGATAGGCAAACCAGCACTCCAAGTGCCGCACCCGGCCGATGGCGTCCTCGGCCAGCAACTCCACCAATTTCCGCGTCTGCGGATGGAAACGGTACATATAGGCTTCCGCCAGAAGCACCCGGCGCGTCTCGGCTTCCCGCAGCATCGCCTCAACCTCCGGCGCAGTAATCGCGAGCGGTTTTTCGCAAAGCACCGCTTTGCCGCAACGCAGTGCGGCGATCGCCGCCGCAGCATGAAACGGATGCGGCGTGGCCACATAAACCGCCTCGACCTCCGGCGCCGCCGCCAGCGCGTCGACCCCGTCATACACTTGCGGAATATTCCAGCATGCGGCAAATTCGGCCGCCCGCGCCGGCGAACGCCCGGCAACCGCAACCGCTTTGCCGCTCCGGCCGGCTTCCAGCGCCCTGGCAAACGTCGTCGCAATCCGTCCGTACCCGACCATTCCCCACTGAATCATTTTATCCTCCCGAATCACTACCGGTTTCATTTTTCTTTCGACCAACCACGGTTCAACATACCAGCATTGTATACATATTGCCAATTTTTTCGGTGAAAAAGCGATGACAATCGCAATGCCTGCGGCAACTTTCATTTGACGGAATCATTCTTCGGCAATATAGTAAACTAGTATCTTCCGAAACTGCACTACGGGTGTTGTTTCGGTTTTTCTTTTTTCTGCAACCATATGAATCGCTCGACTGGAACGAATAAAAAAAATGAAAATAAAATTGCTGTTTCTTCTCTTTCTGCTGCAACTGTGCGCCACGGGCCAGCCGGTCACCGGCGAGGAAGCCGCGCCGGCGGCAGCCCAATCCGACGCGGTAGTGATCGTCATCAAAGATCCGGCTTTCGCCGAAAAGCTGGCCGACGTATTGACCCGGGAAACGACCGCCAGGCCGGACGCCGAAACGGCGGAGGAAGTCATTCATCTGCCGGAAAACGCCAACGAATTCTGGCATGAGGTCAATCAATTCTGGAAAAAATCCTGGCATGAAGTGACGGCTTTGAAAGTGGAATTGACGATGCTGGTCGTCGGGCTGCTGCTCACCTATTTCGTCGCCTGGATCGTCAATACGCTGTTCTGGAAAACGTTGTTGCGGCTGGCCCGGCGTTCCCATTTCAAATACGATGATTTATTGTGCGAAAAACTGAAAGCGCCGTCGATGTTCCTGCTCTGCCTGAATGGCGCGTTCATGAGCGTCCTGCCGCTGTTCCGGACCGTCGGCGGCGAATTGCTGGAAGTCTGGGCGCGCGGGCTGGGCGCGGCGATCGCCGTCAGCGTCATCTGGGGGTTGTTCCGGCTGATCGACGTGCTGGACCGGGTGCTTCACGATGTCCTGGACCGGGAGGAATCGCTGATGGACGAACTGCTCGAAGAGCTGCTGCGGCGAACGCTGAAAGTGGTGCTGGTGCTGTTGTCGGTCTTTTTCATCGGCCAGAACATTCTGGGCTTGAACATCACTTCCCTGCTGGCCGGCGCCGGGGTGGCCGGGCTGGCCGTCGCCTTCGCCGCCCAGGAGACGATCGCCAATTTCTTCGGTTCGGTGACGATCATCGTCGACCATTCGTTCCGGGTCGGCGACTGGGTGAAAACCTGCGGCGTCGAAGGCATCGTCGAAACGATGGGCCTGCGCTCGACCAAGATCCGGGCATTCGACGGGGAGCTGTTCACCGTTCCCAACCGCCAGGTGGCCAGTTCGGTCATCGAGAATTACGCCCGCCGCCCCTATATCCGCTACCGGTTCTGCATCGGCATGACTTATGAAACGACCGCGCCGCAGATGAAACGGGCCCGGGAAATCCTGCAGGAGGTTTTGAGCCGGACCGATCTGTTCGATCTGGCAAACCACCCGCCGAAAATCGATTTCACCGACTTCGGCGCTTATTCGTTGAATTTCACCATTTATGTCTGGTTCAACACCGGCGATTACTGGCAGGCCGAAGCGTGGAAAACCGAAATCAACCTGGAAATCCAGCGCCGCTTCGCCGAAAACAACCTGGCGATGGCCTTTCCGACCCAGACACTCTATCTGGAGAAATAACTTTCCGGCCTTTTCATCCGCAGCACCGGCGAAACGGACGCCTTCCGGGCAAGGCGCCTTGACAAACCTCCGCCGCATGATAAAATAAGACAGCATGCAACAGTCAACCTTTCCCGGAATCCGAACCCATGAATTACGACTTGACCGAACTGGAACGCCGGCCGGATATCCTGAACAATCTGATCGAGCGTTATTTTCACTGCCGGCCCGTTTCGCAGGCCAAAATCGGCGAAGGCTTCTATGGTGCCGTCTATGCCGCCGTCTTGCCGGCCGATCCCGGCCGGCTGGCGATCAAATGTTTCAAGCACAGTGCCAGACACCGTTCGGAACACCGGCAGCTCGAACTGCTGCGCCCCCGTGCGCTGCTGAAACTGCCGGAAGTCTATTTCGTTCACGATCACACGCCCGACCTTCCCTGTGAAGCGCTGCTGATGGAATATGTCGACGGCATCAACGCTTCCGCCCTGCCGACCGGCCACCCGCACCGGGAGCGGTTCGCCGAAGCGCTGATCGACAACCTGCTGCACTGGCATGAAACGACCAACGATTTTTTCGGGTTCGGAGCGGATCGGTTTCCGGACTGGGTAAGCTGCCTGCAAAGCCGTCTGGACAATCATTACCGGATCTTGCGGCATGATTTTTCCGGCCGGGTGGCGCCGCCGGTACTGGCTGCGGCGGAAAAATCGCTGGAAAACCTGCGGCGGATTTTCGCCGAACCGGTTGTACCGTCGCTGATCCACAGCGATTATAATTTATGGAACCTGCTGGTTGACCCGGCAAGCGCCGCCATTACCGCGGTGCTCGATCCGAGTGACGCCGGATGGGCCGACCGGGAAATGGACCTGTTTCAGCTGCAGAATGCCGACGGCGACCGTTTCAGCCTGCTGGAGCGTTATCAGAACCGGGCAGTCCTGAGCGAATTGTTTCCGGTCAGGAAAATTTTTTACTGGTTCTGGGATGACATCCGGCATCTGGAAAATATGGGCTGGTACGACGAAGAACGCTTTACATCCTCCGCCCGGCGGCTGCTCCGGCTGATGAATCAATATCTCTGAGAAATCCAGCCAGTTTTCGCCGCAGACAATTCGAAACGACACCCATGGCCTCGGCCCGCCACGCCGCAAGCGGATGTCGAATTTGACGCCGTTTCCACCCGGTCTCCCTGGCCATCCACCTTCCAGGCGCCCGGGAGGGAACCTCGGAGACCTTCAAATATCAATCCGGCGCGCTCTGGCCGAGAGGTCGCCGGCAGGCAGGAGGCACAGCATCGCCGCCACGATCGCCAGAATAACCGCCTCCCAGGAGTGGCTGACATCGTGAATCATCCCGAGAATCACCGGACCGGAAGCAGCCAGCAGATATCCGGCCCCCTGCGCCATACCGGAGAGAGCCACCGCCACCGCCGCCGCCGGACTGCCCGATCGCAATCCGAAAAAGACAAACGCCAGCCCGATCGTAGCGCCCGATCCCAGCAGCACGCCGGCAATCAGCAAGGCGGAGAAACTTTGTCCGAAAAAAAGCGCGATTCCCCCCGCCAGGTACAAAAATGTGAAAATAAACGTCATTTCCCGATGCCGCCCGAATTTCTGAAACAAAACCGGGGCAATGAAATTCGTCAGCATTCCGAAGACTTGATAGACGGTTGCCACCACGGCCGCTTCCATATCGCCGCAGCCCCTGGCGGCAGCGATGGACGGCAGCCAGGCGACCAGCGCATAAAAGAGGAAGGATTGCAGACCGGTATACGCGGCGACTGCCCACGCAACCGGAGAATGCCATATTTCGAGCCCGGGAGCGGCTTTCGACGGCACGGCCGGCGAACGGGATTCTTTCCGAATGGCCGGGCGATACAACTGCGTGCTCCACAGCGCCACCGCGGCCAAGGCGGGCAGCAGCCATACCGCCAGCGTACCGCGCCATCCCCAGCCGCCGTTCACCGCCAGCGGAACACCGATCGCCACCCCCGCCACGGCGAATACGGACATGCCCAGGGTGAAAATACCGATCATCACGCCAAAAGCATCGGGGAAGCGCTGCCGCAGGATAACCGGGCAGAGTACGTTGCCCACCGCAATCCCGATTCCGACAAGCACCGTTCCGGAGAACAGCAGGGCTAAACCGCCAAGACCGCGGAGGCACTCGCCGGCGACCAGGAACAGAAGCCCGGCGAACATGGTACGCGCACTTCCGAAATGCCGCGTGAACCAGGAGACCATCGGAGAACAAACGGCAAACATCAGAAGCGGCAACGTCGTAACCAGTCCGATCAGGGTATGATTGAGTCCCAGTTCCGATTTCAT
Source organism: Victivallis sp. Marseille-Q1083 (assembly GCF_903645315.1). Classification (NCBI taxonomy): domain Bacteria; kingdom Pseudomonadati; phylum Lentisphaerota; class Lentisphaeria; order Victivallales; family Victivallaceae; genus Victivallis; species Victivallis sp. Marseille-Q1083. Next base: position 2,537,033 of record NZ_CAHJXL010000001.1, on the reverse strand, counting down.
CAATGAAACCAGAGGGCTTACGCCCGTCAAAGGACCGCGGAGGCTGAATGAAATGACGACTATTCCCAGAAAGGCCAATAAATGTTTTTGCGGCACCATACCTATTCTCCTCAATGCAGGCAGTTGTTGAAAAGAGAAAAAATAGGTTCCGCAACCATCGGCAAGTTGTTTCTAACTTAATCTCACGATACTATACTGTACCTCCGAAACGCCATATTTTCAAACGATTCCGCGTACAAGTTTTTTTTTAACTCGTTATCGGGCTGCCGGCAATCATCCGCTTCAATCATCCGAGAAAGCTTAAAAATAACATTCCCGGCGGCCGCGAAACACCGGTTTTCCAGGAATCGATTTCGCCGTTTGACGGCAAAAAACTGGCAGATGGCGTATTTTGTAAAAAAAACATTAAAAAAACAACCATATTAACTTGCAAAACAACCAAACCGGCGTTAAAATAATTTCACGGTAAAATAAGTAATCAGGAAGAGAAGTTCGTGTTGAAGAAATTTCAGTTTTTTCTTTCCGGCATCATTCTGGTCGGCTTGACATTTTGCTGCAGTTGGCTGATCCTGGCAGGAGCGTCCAGCCATGCCGCCGATTTACAGGCTTATGCGCAGGAATCCTGGCACATCCACCAGGCCACTCCGGAAGCCTGCCTGACGGCAGTTTCGCAGGAGCCCCTTCATTTGCTGTTGGAAGCGAAAAAGAAATTCAATCCCTTCCGGCCGCCGGCACCCTTTTTCAACGGTACGGCGGGTCCTGTTGTTCTGGAGATAATCGAGTGGAGCGACAGCTCCGGTGAAGAGGAGATATTGGAGCAACTTTTCATCTGTTGTTTTCCGGTCAGGGCTGGACCGCAGTTCTGACCGGTCACTGAATCGCGCTTGAAATTTCATCCGAGGAGGAGTAATGGAATTCGCATGGCTGGAAGAGGTCGCCCGGCAGGTTGCTTGAGGAGAGCGGAGGAGACTTGCGAGGCGGACGCGGAAGAGGAGCAGCGAGGCGTTTTCCGGGAGAAATACGGATAAAATTCAAGACTGTCACGAGGAGTACGAAGCAGCAGGGAGAAATTGCGTAGAGGAGCGGCTGGTTCGGAGGAGAAAGGCAGTCGTGGCGTGACCGGAAATGATTTTCAGGCACCGGAGTGGAAACACCCGGTGCTTTTTTTACCGCTTCCTGGCCGATCGACCCGGTAAAATTTTTGCAATCTTCGCCAGGCAAAGCTATATTGGACGGGGATCAACCGGAGCGAAAGGCGAAAAATGCGCAAGAGAACGCCCAAAGGAGAGGCCAATAAATATATCGTCCGCAGCCATCTGATGTCGGAACTCGGCAACGGCAAATATCAGATCGGCAGCCGCCTGCCGACCGAGATGGAACTGGCGAAACAATTCAACATCAGCCGGGCCCAGGTTCACTGGGCGGTCCGGCAATTGGAACTGGCCGGTCAGCAGTGACGGCCCCTACCAGGCCGGCTTGCTCTTGATGAAAAGCACCTTGACCGGCCGGTCGGTCTCATTGCGCAGTTTATGGCGGCGGGACGGCAGAATCCGGATGCTGTCTCCCGCCGACAACGGAAACTCCTCCTGTTCAAAAACCATCCAGGCTTCCCCATCGACGACATAGGCGATCTCCTCTTCAAAGTGCCGGGAGAACTCGTGGTTCGTCTCGCCATGCGGCACCAGCGTCAGCAGCAGCAGCTCAACATTCGACTGCAACGGTCCCGGCGTCAAGTTGTCGTAGGCGGCTTCCGTCTCGTTCGGATGGTGGAGACGCACCCGGTCCGCTTTGCGGCAGATCAAGGCGGCGTTGTCGATCTCTTCGGCAAACAGCGATGCCAGCGGCACTTCCAGCGTCGCCGCCAGCCGCTGCAGCACCGATAAACTCGGATTGCCGATTCCCCGCTCCAGTTCGCTAACCAAGGCGGTACTGATGCCGCTCCATTCCGAAAATGTCTTGATGGAAATATTCCGCTCCCGGCGGAATGCCGCAATCCGGCGGCCGATCCTGGCGTGCAACACGGTTATCCTCCGATTTTTTCCTTATACAATAACGTTAAATATATTTAATTTCAATCGAAATATTTGATTTTGTTTTTTTCAAATGATATATTTAACGAAATTAAAAATAATGAACAACCCCAAGGAGGCTTCCGCCATGGATATCCCACTTGAACAAAAAAGCTCCGTCGAGGAAATTCGTGAACGGTTTGACCATGATGTCGAACGGTTCAGCAATCTGGATTCCGCCCAGGTTTCGATCGCCGATGCGCCGTTGCTGATGGAACTCATCACCGCCGCGGCAATCCGCGTCACGCCCGATGTCCGGCAACTGCTGGACATCGGCTGCGGCGCCGGCAACAATACGCTGAAACTGCTGCAGTTGAAGCGTGGAATCGATTGCGATCTGCTGGACCTCAGCCGGCCGATGCTGCTCAAAGCGCAGGAACGAGTTCAAGCGGCAAACTCCGGCAAGGTCCGAATCATCCAGGCCGATTTCCGGACCGCCGAACTGGCCGACGGCAGTTACGATGTCATCCTGGCCGCCGCGGTGCTGCACCATCTGCGCGACACCGGCGACTGGGAAACGGCGTTCCGCCGGCTCCACCGGCTGCTCCGGCCCGGCGGCAGCGTCTGGATTACCGACCTGGTCTGCCATGAAATCGGTGCCGTGCAGCAAATGATGTGGCAGCGCCACGGCGCTTACCTGGCGCAAATCGGCGGCGAAACCTACCGGCAGAACATTTTTGACAACGTCGCCAGGGAAGACTCGCCGCGTTCAGTGGTCTTTCAACTCGAGCTGCTGAAAAAGGCCGGCTTCGCCCAGGTGGAGCTGCTGCACAAAAATTCCTGCTTCGCCGCTTTCGGCGCCGTCAAGCGCGCCTGATAAGCTTGGCGGTTTTCTTCCGGACCGCCTCGACCACCTGCTGCACTTTCGCCAGGGTGACCGGTTTCAGCAGCACACAGGCGAAATGGTCCTGGGCGAAATTGTTCTGCGCCTCGACATCGGCGGTGACGGAGATGATCGGCAGCGCGGCGAAACGCCGGTCGGCGTGAATTTTCTGCGCCAATTCGGCGCCGTTCATCCCCGGCATCCACAGGTCGGTCATCACCAGATCGAAACGGCGCTTCTCCAACTCCGCCAGCGCGGCCGGCCCGGAGGCGACGGCAACGACATCCGTCAGGCCGGCTTTGGCGCACATCGCCTTCATGACCTGCAGATTCATTTCCACATCGTCGACAATCAAAATCGAAACAGGTTCGCCGGCGTCCTCCTCTTCCGGCCTGGCCGGCGTCACCGCTTCCGGATGCCTGGTGCGATGAAATTTGACCCCGTGCAAGGTGACGCCGAAGGTGCTGCCTTTGCCGAGCTCGCTCTCCAGCCACAGCCGGCCGCCCATCGCCTCCGCCAACCGCTTGGAAATCGCCAGCCCCAAACCGGTTCCGTTGTTGGCCGCATTGGTGCCGCGCAGATTGGAAAGTTGAACGAACGGCTCCATCAGGCGTTTCCGGTCTTTTTCGGCAATTCCGATACCGGTATCGGCAACCGAGAAACGCAAGATGCCCCGTTCGCCGTCCGCCGGCACGAACTCCGCCCGGAGCACAATCGAACCGCGTTCCGTAAATTTAACCGCATTGCCGATCAGATTGAACAGAATCTGGCGGATGCGCTGCTTGTCCAGCTCCAATTCCGGCAGTTGCGGCATTTCCACCTGCAGCGCCACGTTCCGCTCGGCCGCCCGGAAGGAAAAGACCTTCATCACTTCCCGCCCCAGCCCGCCGAAATCGGTCGGCGTCGGCACCAGCACCACCTGCCCGGCTTCCAGTTTGGACAGATCGAGCACATCATTGATCAGTTGCAGCAGCGCATTGCCGCTGTAGGCGATGTTGTCGACGTACTCCTTCTGCTCCTGCGGCGAAACCTGCCCTTCGCGGAGCAGTTCGGAGAATCCGATCACCGAGTTCAGCGGCGTCCGGATTTCATGGCTGACGCTGGCGATGAAAAAACTCTTGGCTTTGTCGGCGGCCTGCGCCTTCTGCAGCGCCTCGAGCAACTGCGTCTGCGCCTGCCAGCGGTCGAGCATCGCTTCGATGAAATGGGCCACCGAGCGGATGAAGTCCACTTCGCGCGCGTTGATCGCATGCGGATGGTCCTCGTAGACCAGGCCGATATATCCCCAGAATTTCGAGTCGAGCATAATCCGGTTGGCGTAAAGCGAACACATCGAATAACGGGTCGCCATCTCCACCCAGGATTCGCCCAGTCCCTCCTGGCCGGCCTGGTCGACGATGCTCTCGATGGCAATGCTCTCCTGCCCGGCGAACCGCCCCTCCCAATCCGGCCGGGTGTCGTACGGCTGATCTTTGACTTTGCCGAAAACGGTCGCCCGGCCGGGTTCGGCATATTCGATGAAACAGGAAATGGTTTTCCGGTCGGTGTCGAACTGGAAAATATAACTGCGGGAAGCGCCGATGTGGTGGCAGACCGCCCGCAGCGCCAGAAAAATCGCTTTCTGCATATCGCTTTCACGCAACAGGGTTTCCAGGCAGAAGTTGATGACGCTCTGATTTTTGATCAGTGCATTCAGCTCGGTGACCTCGGTGGCGCTCTTGACGATATTGATCAATTTGCCGTGATCGTCGATGACCGCATCGGCATGGATGATGTACTGCCGGCAGTCAACGCATAAATCGGCGGAAGCGGACTTCTTGCCGGCGATGATTTGTTTCAACGGCGAATCGGCCGGCGGCGTGGTGCCGAGATAGAAAACCTCGCTCTCGGGCGAAGCCAGCAGCGCCTCCGTTTCCAATCCGGTCATCCGGCAGACCGCGGTATTGACGTGAAGCAGCTTGCCGTCGGCGGCATGGAGCGAAATCGGAATGTCGATGTTGTCGAGGATCAACTGCATTTCACGTTCGGAGCGTTTGATCTTCTGCGCCTGCTTCTCCCGCGCCAGCGCCAGCGCAATCACGTTGGAACAGGAACGCAATATCCACTCATCCGCGTCGGAGAATGTCCGGCGCCGCCCCGCATAACAGACGAAAAGGGCTCCCCACAGCCGGCTTTCCTCGAAAATCGGCGCCACAATCTGCGAACAAGTGCCACAAGCCGCGCCGGGCTCCGCCAATTCGTTCTCTGCAAGATCGGCAAACCGCAAAATCCGGCCATCCCGCATCAGGCGGCAATATTCGTCCCAGGCGCGGTAAAGCCGTTCGAGTCCGGCGCCACGAATGGACGGCGAACCGGCCGAAAGCCATTCCCGCTCAAGGCGCAGTCTGCCTTCCCCGTTGCAGCGGGCCAACACCACCCGGTCGCCGGCCATCTGCCGTTTCAGCCGGTCGGCGATATATTCGAGGACGCGACCGAAATCCGGTTCGCCGACCGTGTAGGCCAGCACTTCGCTGTTGAACCGCTCGCTGGCGATCAGATGCTTGAGCTCGCTGATATCGCTGAAAGCGCCGAGCAGCAGGCGCCGGCCGTCAAGGCCGAGGAAAGGCTTTTTCATCGTTTTGCATTGCAGCACGTTGCCCTGCGGCCCGGTACAGGACTCCTCGAATTCCTCCCCTTCCGGCTTGGCCATGATCTCCAGATCCTTCCGGTGGAACCAGGCGGCATCCTCCGGCCGGCAAAACAATTCCGCATCGGTCCGTCCGAGGATTTCTTCCCGGCTGCGGCAGAGGAAATCGGCATACGCCTGGTTGCACAGCACATAGCGGAAATCATGGTCGGCATCCTTGGCGAAAAACATGATCGGAATCGAGTTGATGACCAATTCCCAAAGCTCCATCGTCTCCTTGAGCCTGCCGATGCTGTGGGTGATTTCGGTGATGTCCTGAATCACGCCGAGCAGATAGGGTTCCTCCGGGACGCTCCAATCGATCGAGGCGCGCATGCGGAAATAACGCAACTCTCCGAAGAAATCGGAACGGTAATCCCAGGTGGATATTTCGCATTCCCGGTTCAAAATCCGATTGGAAACGCGGATATAATTTTCGACATCCTCCGGCAACACGAACTCCTCGCGCGGAATCGCTTTGTCGCCGCGCAACGGCCACAGCTCCGGCAAAAGTTTGCTGCCGGCAATTTCCCGGGTACGGAGATTCATCCGGAACGACGCGGAACAAGTCAGCTCCGAAGCGTATTCCAAACTGGTCAGCGCGTCGCGAAGCTGGTTGCGCTTGACATATTCCTCGGTCACGTCGCGAAAGACCAGAATCGCCCCGGAAAGTTCTCCGCCGTGGCTGCGAATCGGCGCGGCGCTGTCGGAAATATGGTAGCGCCAGCCGTTGCAGGACAGCAGATCGGTGTGGCCGGCCTGTTCGACCGTGGCGCCGGTCCGCAGCGTCCGGGCGATCGGCGAAGACGAACCGTCCGGAGAGCCGACGATGTGAAAAATTTCCTCATGCGGCCGGCCGGCCGCTTCGGCCAGCGTGACGCCCAGCATCCGCTCGGCAACCGGATTGAGCATCATGACTCTGCCGTCCACATCGGTGGTCAGCACGCCGTCGCCGATCGAGTCCAGCGTCAATTTGAACCAATCGGCATTCTCCTCGGCGCGATGCTTGGCTTCTTCCAGTTCCGTCACATCGAAAGCGGCGCCCAGCAGCCACCGGGAACCATCCTCCCCGACGAACGGATAACGGGTGATCTGCAGGGAGGCAATCCTGCCGTCCCGGCGTTCCAGCCGGATGATATTGTCGAAGCCGTGCTCGAGATCGCGCATATTCTCCTCATCCTCCCGCCGCAGTTGTCCGGCCAGTTCCGCCGGGAAGATATCGAAATCGGTCTTCCCCTGCAGTTCATCCGCGCTCAAACCGAAAAATTGCTGCTGGGAAACATTGGTGAATATATATTTGAAGTCATCGTCGGCGTCTTTGGCAAAAATATGAATCGGCAGCGAATTGGTGACGATATCCCACATCCGCACCGAATGTTTCAATTGGGCGGCATACGCTTCGGCCTGTTTGCGGGCATCCTGCAATTCGGCGTTGTCGTGAGAAAACCAGACGACCGCCTCCTGGCCGAACAACCGGCGGGAAATCGGCGCCAGCGTCATCACCCGTTTCACCGAACGAATCTCATAGTCGAGCGTCCGTTTTTGACCGGTAAGGAAGACTTCCCGGACCGCAGCGGAGATTTTCGGGTAATCGATATCCATAATATCGCAGAGTCTTTTCGCCCGGTCCGAATTCGCCGTATGGGCGTCCACCCCGTTCATATAGAGAATTTTCTCCTCGCGGTTCAACACCCCGATCCGGGCCGGCAGCACCTCGTAAAGTTTGCGGCTTCGCTGCAGGGTGCGGCGCACCGCCACGCCGTAGGCCGCCGCACCGGACAAAACCAGCAACACCATCGTTCCGACGCCGATTGCCTGATGCCGATGTTTTTCCCAATAGGACGGCGGCCGGTTCCTCAGGATGGCGTCCGGCGGCAGCTTGCCGAAGTCCAGCCGGTTATCGCGCATGACCTGGTAATCGAATTCCGGCAGCACTTTGCCCTGAACCAGCGGAATCGACTCGGCGCCGCCTTTTTCGATCACCTCCCGGATGACTGCGGCAGTCTCCCTGCCGTGTTCAATCGGGTCGGTCACGTAGCCGCCCAGCGCGCCATAACCGATCATCGTATTGCCGCTGACCAGAAAAGGACGTTTGCAGAAACGACTCAGATCGACGGCGAAGGCTTCCAGCGTTTGATAATCGTTGCCGTAAAGTCCGCGCCACGGCGACAGCAGCACCAGCGATTCTTCCGGCAAATTTTCAATCTGATTGAAAATGGCTTTCAGGCTCCGGTCCGCATTGTTGACAAAGGAGAATTTGACGCCGTCGATGTTCAAATTCTCCGCTTTCAAACGCCGTTCGAATTCCAGGCTCATCGGACTGGAATCGGACAAGATGAGAAATTCCCTGGTGTCCGGGTAAAGCGCCAGAGCAAGCCGGAACAATCCTTCGGTATTGAAATGCTGGATGACGCCGGTCACATTCGGATATTTTTCCTTCAAATCCGGCGGCGGATATTCATAGCCGGCAACCACAATCGGCAGGCCGGCCGGCAACTCCGCGTAGTGAGCCAGCAGCAAATCGATCACCGGATCATCCAGGACGACGATCATATCGTAATTGCCGGATGCCACCCATTCCAGGCAGGTCCGGAGCTTTTTCTCATTGCCGTCGGCATCGTGGATGCGGATGGCGTCAAATTCGACGAAATTGAAATGCAGTCGGACCGGCAGATCGCCGGTATGCTCCTCCAGCGCGGCAGTGAGCTGCCGGGTCCAATCATGGGTCAGGTGATATGACACCAGGACAAGAATATTCTTCTCCGGCCGTTTGGAGTGCTGCTGATCCGCCCGCAACGCGCAACAGCAGCACACCAGTATCAGTACGAGTGGCAACCGCTTCATCTTTTTCCTTTATTCCAGCCGGACCGCCGCACCCCTCCCCCTGCTGCATCTGCAGCCGGCCGCCCTGACGCTTCATGGTTCAGATCACCCGAAACCGTCGTATTGCCGGCCGCCGCCGGAGCCAAAAAGAGACCGCAAAATCATCCAATGATTCCGCGGCCAATTTCAAAACAAAGAATTTTTCATCCCGTACGGAAACGATAAAAAAATCCGCCTGCCGCCTCGCACCGGCACCGGAGCGGCCGATCAATTTCACTTGCCGGAAATATCCCGAACGGTTTTTTCCGCGAAATTGGAATACGACGATTTTCAAAAAGCACGACATCGACGGGATCTTTTCCGCCGATGCCGATATTCAATATACTCATCGCTTTTCCAAAATACAAATCCCGAACAGTCCGATCGACCCGAATTGCCGCAATGAAATGGAATACGTTATCCTGCGGAATCAAGACACGTTCCCGAACGGCCCGCCGGAACACGGCCCGGCCGGAAACCGCGACGGGTCATTCCGCCGGGCACGCGGTCAGCGCGGCCGGCCGCCCCCTGACCAGGAAAGTCGTGATGCCGGCCTCCAGGCTCCGCACCGGACTGCCGACCATGACCGCGTCGCCGTCAATCCGCAGCGTCACCCGATCCGACCGCCCGGGCACAACCGTGCCGTCGGCATCCACGCTGCAGACATCGACAAAAATCAGGTCGCCGTCCGCCTGCCACTCGACGCCGTCGGTCCGTACCCGGCACTCCAGTGCCACTGCCGGTCCGGGCGTGCGCACCGTCATTTCGGCGACCGGTTCGCCGCGGCGGTAACCGACCGCCCGCAATACGCCCGGCTCATGGACGATCCCGGCAAAGGTGAATGGCGGATGCGGCAGGTGATGGCAGTTGCCGCCGTCGAACGGCACTCCGCCGGATTCGTCGACCTCGTCGAGCAAAGCGGTTTCCCAGCCGGGTGAATTCCGTTCCGGATTGTACGGCGAATCCGCTCCGTTATCCGGCCGGCGGCGGGCAAGAGTGCGGCCGTTGACCAGCAACTCCACTTCGTCGCAGTTCGAGAAGACCACCACTTTGTCCTCCCCCTCCCGCGGCAGCCAGTCGTCGGCGATGAACACCATCGGTTCCCCGGCGCCCTGGCTGCGGTAGAAGTGGTATTTGTACTTCGGCACCCGAAAAAAATCGGTATCGCCGGATTGTTCCAACTGGTGGTGATAACCGCGGTTGTAATCGAACATCACCCAGGTGGCGCCGCCGATCACGCCGGGCATCGCCCGCAATTGATTGTAGGTCCACTGAAAATTCCACGCCTGCTGCAACAGTGCGGTGCGGCCGCCGCCCCGGCTCTGCCGCGACGTACTGTTGTTGCCGCCGAAGCCCCAATCGCCGTATTCCCGCATCAAGACCGGTTTGTCGGTTTCCAGACCGGGCCGGAAGAACAGCACATCCCAATCGTCGAACCAGCCGTAGACATCGCCGCAGGTAAAGCACTGGTCGCCGGGATACTCCCGATGTGCGGTCCGATGGAACTCGCCGTTCAACCAGCCGGGCGGATACGCCTCATTCAGCGAAACTTCCCAGAGCATGACGCTCGGCCGGTTCCGTTCCGTCCGGATCAGCTCCCGGCAGTCGCGCAACGCCCGTTCGACAAAGCTGCCGTTCAAACTGAAATACTGCCAGCCGGGAATCGGCGCAATGACCAGCAGTCCCAATTCGTCGCAGGCATCCAGAAAAGCCGGATGCTGGTTGTAGTGCGACAGCCGGACGAAGTTGTAATGCGCCTGCTTGATCAGCCAGGCGTCACGCCGCTGCATCGTCGCCGGCGCGGCATTGCCGACATACGGAAACTCCTGGTGCCGGTTGGTGCCGCGCAGTTCGATTTTCCGGCCGTTCAGCCGGAACCCGTCCCGCTGGAAGGCCAATGTCCGAATGCCGTAGCGCACCGTCCGGCGGTCCACCGCCTGAGTCCCGGCCCAAAGAGTGCATTCCACCCGGTACAGCGCCGGACGATCGACATCCCACAATTCCGGGCGGTCGACCGGCAATTCGAGTTCGAAAGTATGATCGGTATTCATCCGCAGATTGACCGTTTCACTGCCGAAACAGCCAACCTCCGTTCCGTCCGGCGCGGTGACGACCACCTGCAGCGAACAGGGAAACTCCCGTTTTCCCAGTTCAGCCAGACACCAGCGGCACTCCAGATCGACTTCATGGACGGCGTGCAGACGCAGCGACAGCAGCGCCCGTTCCGGGCCGGCTTCAAGCGTCCGGATGAAAATGCCGCCGCCGGCAGTCAGGCTGACCGCCAGCGGGTCGCTGATGTGGATCGCCTCGGTCACCGTCAGCCGGGCCGACCGGTAAAGGCCGGAATAGTAACAGAAGTCCAGATTCCGCCACGGTTTGCCGGGCGGACAATCCGGCTGCGGCGTATTGTCGACTTCCAGCGTCAGCACATTCTCGGCATCATACAAGATGTTTTCATTCAACGGAATCACAAAACGCTGATAACCGCCGAAACGGGTGAACTGATAAACGCCATTCAAAAATACCCGGGTCGTCTGCATCGCGGCGTCGATTTCGACCTGCATCGCCCGCTTTTTCCACTCCGCCGGAATAAAAAAACGCCGGCGATACCAGATTTTGCCGAAAAAAGGCGTGTTGACCACCTCCTGCTCCAGCACCGGGCAATCCGGCAAAGTGACATTTTCCTGAATGTCGTCGACAAAATTGTCCGAAGACCGGCTCCAGCCTTCGGCCCATTCAAACGTTTCCCGCATGGAACACACCCCATATTACGACCGGTCCGGCAGCATACCGGAAAACCAAGCGCCCGATCATTTCATTTTTCCTTGCATGACACCGCGTCCGCCGCCGGCAAAGGCGGCGGACGCCAGGTTTCCAATCCGCTTCACTCGTAGACTTCGATCTCGCGAATCGCCATCCTCTCCGGATGATCCGCCGTTCCCTGATGGCGGAACTGCCGGAGCCGGACGGCGTCGACCGCTTCCTGTTCAGCCGGCAACCGCAGCTCCGTGACCATTTCATCCGAGGCGACCGGATAGTCGCCGACTTTTTCCCATTCGTCGTAACGACGGACATCGAGCGTGATCTGCTGCGGAGGCGCCTCCCAGTAAATTTTGACAGTCCGCACTTTGGCGGTCCTCGGCAAATAGACGGCCGCCCAGTGCGTTTCCGCCACTTCAGCCGACTGCCAGCACTGCAGGAAGGCCGGCCGCCGCTCCCCGGCAAAACTGTCGTTCAACGCCATTTCGACATGCGGATAGGAACTGACCTCCACCCTTGCCCCGTTGGCCGCCGCCGCCAGGTTGCCGGCTTTCGGTTCCGGATTAATTTCGTCATAAGCGACGCCGGTCTCCCGGCAGAAGCCGGCGAAATCGAGCGCGAACCGGCCCTGTTCATCACCGTAATCGCGTTGCGGCATCGGAAAAAATCGTTTCGTTTCCACCGTGTCGGTCTGGGAACGCCACGGGATGAAATTGAACCGGGCGCAGTTCAGACCGAGCCACGCATCGAATTCGGTGTCGCCGTCGTCCGGAAAATCGAAGATGAACACCGGGAAGTCATGCTGCTGCCGGTATCGGTTGATCCGGACGCCGTACCAGGCGGAACCGGCCAGCTCTTCCGGCGTATATTTGACCCAGCGGCCGTTGGCAAAGTCATAATACCCGCAGAAATTCTCAATCATCATGCCGTCGATGACGCCGGCCAGGCCGTCGAGCAGAAAGTCGCCGCGGTTGACGACCAGCAACGCTTCCGGGCGGGCCGCTTTGATCTCCCTGATCAGATGCACCATGCCGCCGGCCGTGGACGGCGCCACCTGTACGGCGGAATCGACCATATCCAGGAAAACACCGTCACAGCCCTTTTCATCGAGAATGAACGGCAGAACCCGTTCGAACACCCGGTCGCGCCAGGCCGGTTTGCCGGCATCGACGTAACAGGTCTGCCAGACCGGATTGACATCCGGCTGGCCGTCCCGGTCGGCATCGAGGAAATACGAGGCGTAGCCGCCGGCACCCATGCCGTCGCCGACGCGGAGCATATCCTCGCCGATGTTGGTATAACCGATCACCCAGACGCCGGCCCGTTTCAATTCGGCAATCTCTTCCGGGCTCAATTCCCACGGCATGATGATCGCCACGTCGTATTTCGCCAGCTCTTCCAGCCGGCCGGAGCCGTAATAACAGACATAACTGGATACTTCCTTCCAGGGTTTGCGTTCCTTTTCCGGCAACGCCCCGCAAGCCGTTTCCGGCCACCATTGCAAACCGGCCAGCAGTACCGCCGCCGCGATTCCGATCAACCTCATAGCCAATCCTTATTCAATCTTTTAAAATTTTCAACTTCCGTATTGCGCACTACCCGGCATGCCGTGAACAGCATCCACTTCTCCTATTAATATTAATCCGGAATCGTAATATTCCAATCATTGATTATCAAACCATTCTGGCCGTTGAGCGGACTCCAGTGGGTATCCCAGCTCATCAGGTCGCGGGCCTGGATGGCTTCGGCATGGCCGTCAAAAATCACCGCATTGACCCGGTCGGAGTGCCGTCCGGCGGCACCATATTCACCGGCGGATTTGACCCAGTTCGGCGAAACACCGCCATAAGCCGAAATATACAGTCCGCTATTCCAGCTACAGGCGCCCTGGCTTTTCGGCGTGGAATCAGCCGCCCAGATCAGCGTGGAGGCGCGGCCGAAAGAGTCAATCTCACTGACTTTGTGAGGACGGTACCAGACATTGTTCTGCAGGACAAATTGCGGCAGACTGCCGACGCTGCTAAAATTGATGCCATAACTGCCTTCGCCGTCGTAGAAGCTGTTCCAAGTGTCGCCATACAGTTCCTTAATCTCTCCGCCGGAAGCCGGACAGATCAGAGCCTGATAAGAAAAACCATAATCGTCCTTGAACACTTCGACATGCGATTTCCAGCCGGTTCCGAACCAGGCGCTATCCCCCACCACGAATGATGGCATCGCCCAGTCGTCGTAATCCCCCTGATAAAAGGCATGCACCAACCCCATCTGTTTCAGATTGCTCAGGCATTTGACCGACTGGGCCGCCGCTTTCGCCTTGGTCAACGCCGGCAGCAACATGCTGGCCAGAATGGCAATAATCGCGATCACCACCAGCAATTCGATAAGTGTAAAGTTTTTGTTCCTCATTGGCGGTTTCCTTTCCTGTTGGGCTTGATTGGCCGTTGCAATGGTTCAGTTTTTCCACACCACATATTTGGCAAACTTCGATTACTATTATAATTATAGTAAAAACCAGCCCAAAAAGCAACCCTTTTCATCAGTCAGCCGCCACAAAAACGAACAAAAACTCATTGAAAATCATCTGATAATGATTGATTCATTCAACAACAAATTATTTTTATTCGAATAATTTATTCGAGATTCATCGGAGATTATCATCCCTTTTGATTGAGCGATCTCCTGCGTTCAGCCGGCCGTTGACCGGCCGGCTGCTTAAAAAAAAAGCGCCGGCAATGCCGACGCCGCTTGAAATCAACTCCGCCCCTGTGATACCGGCGGTCAGCGTTTCGCCGCCGGAATATACTTCGCCGGCGGCGGGACGCTGCTTTTTCTAATTCATCATCTTACCGGAACGCATCCCACTTCGGATCGTTGGCGAACGTCCAGTCGCAGAAATCCCTGAGCTGCAGTTTCGCCGCCGCTTCCTCGTCCAGAATGACCGTGCAGTTCTGGTGCATCTGCAGCGCCGAAGCCGAAATCATCGAAGTGACCGGTCCTTCGATCGCCTTGGCGATAATGTCCGCCTTTTCCGCGCCGGTGGCCAGCAGCAGCACAGAACGGGCATCCAGCACAGTACCGACGCCCATCGTGAAAGCCCGCCGCGGCATGACATCCGGATAGGTGAACAACGGCGAATTCTGTTCGATCGTTCCCTGGGTCAACGCCACCGAGCGGGTCCGGCTGGTCAGCGGCGAAAGCGGCTCGTTGAAACCGATGTGACCGGTGCGGCCGATGCCGACCAGTTGCAGGTCGATGCCGCCGGCCAATCTCATCTCCTGCTCATACCGTTCGCACTCGCCGGCTTCACACTTGGCCAGGCCGTTCGGCAGATGGGTATTGCGCTTGTCGATATTGACATGATCGAACAAGTGGTGATTCATATAATAGCGGTAGGAATTGACATTGTCCGGCGCCAATCCGACGTATTCATCCAGGTTGAACGACTTGGCCAGCGAGAAATCCAGGCCTTCCTCCCGGTGCATTTTCACCAGTTCAGCATACAGCGCTTCCATCGTCCGGCCGGTCGCCAGTCCCAGCGTCATGTCCGGCCGTTTGCGCAGGGCATCGGCCATGATACGCGCCGCCAGATCCACTGCCGATTTCACATCTTTTCTGATAATGACATCCATTTTTACACACACTCTCCGTTGATGGATTGATTGAAGGTTATGCGGCCGTCACTTCTGCCGCTGTTCTTTGAAAAACGCGATGGTCGCCGCCAAGCCTTTCTCGAACGAATAGGTCGGTTTGAATCCGGTGGCGGCCAGCTTGTCGATCGCCGCCATCGAGTGCTTGACATCGCCGGCCCGTTCCGGCAAATGCTTCACCGGCGACTTCGAGCCGGTCAGCTTCTTGATCGTCTCGACCAGGTCGTTGATGGTGATCCGGCCGCCGTAGGCAATGTTGTAAACGCCGGTGAAATCGTTCATCGCCATAAAGACATTGGCCGCGACGATATCCTTGACATAGATGAAATCGCGCGTCTGTTCGCCGTCGCCGTAGATGGAAATTTCCTCGTCGGCCACCGCTTTGGCCGTGAAAATCGGCACCGCCGCCGCATAGGCGCTCTTCGGGTCCTGGCGCGGTCCGAACACGTTGAAATAACGCAGGCAGGCGGTCTGCAGCTTGCCTTCCTTGGTGAACATGTTGCAGTAATATTCGCCGTCCAGCTTGGTGATCGCATACGGGCTCTTCGGCTCCGGGAACATCTCTTCGCGCTTCGGCACGGTCGGATTGTCGCCGTAAATCGCCGCGCTGGTGCTGAAGCAGAGCTTCTTGACGCCGGCCTTGGCCGCTTCTTCCAGAACAATCAGCAGACCGTCGACGTTGATGTCGACGCATTCCATCGGTTTGAACATCGACTCCGGCACACTGATCATCGCCGCCATATGGAAAACGTAATCGACCCCTTCCATCGCCTGCCGCACCGTCTCCCGGTCGCGGATATCGCCTTCGATGAATTCGACCTTGAAACCGTCGAGGTTCTTTTTGTAGCCGGAACGCAGATTGTCCAACACCCGCACTTCAGCCTTGCCCTGGAAATATTCCACGATGTGGCTGCCGATAAAACCGGCTCCGCCGGTAACCAATATTCTCATTTCCAATCAAACTCCTGTATTGAGATTATTTCAACGAATTCAACAGCGCCATCATCCGGTCCATCTGATTTTCGATGGATTCGACCAGCTTGAACTGGGTGCGGCAGCGGTCGAGGTTGTGCTCCGGCCGGTGGATCTTGAAATAGACGTCGCCTTCCAGGTAGTCGGTCAGGAACCGGGTGCCGATTTCCAGCGTGATCAGTTTGCCGCTGAACGGCAACAAATTCAGCTCGACCGGATTGAGGAATTTACCGGCGTTGCTGACATAACCGCGCAGCAGCGCCTCGAACATCTCGAACCGCATACAGACCTTCGACAAATCCTTTTCATCCTCCATCGCCGGGCTGGTGCCGGTGCGCACCATGTCGCCGAAGTCGTAATGCGCCAGGCCCGGCATCACCGTATCCAGGTCGATGACGCAGACGCCTTCGCCGGTGGCGTCATCGATCAACACGTTGTTCAGCTTCGTATCGTTGTGGGTGATGCGTTCCGGAATCTCGCCCTTGTTCTGCAGATCGATCAGCAGACCGGCCTCTTCCTTGCGCTTCATGACGAAATCGATCTCTTTGGAAACCTCCTTGACCCGTCCCATTTTGTCCGCCTTGATCGCCGCTTCCAGATTGGCGATCCGCTTCGGCGTATTGTGAAAATCCGGAATCGTCTCGTTCAGGCGTTCTCCCGGCAGGTCGACCAGATCCATCTGGAATTCCGCAAACGAGCGGGCCGCCTGGAAAGCCTGATCGATCGTTTCCAGCACATCGTAGGTCCGGGCCTTTTCGACGAACAGATAAGCGCGCCAGTAATTGCCGTCGGCGTCGATGACGTAGGACTTGCCGTCAAACGCCTTGACCAGCCGCAGCGTCCGCCGCGAAGCCTCCTGCTTCTGGTCCTTGATTTTCCGGTAGATATGGGTGGTCACCCGGGAGATGTTCTCCATCAGGGCCGGCGGATTCTTGAACACATTGGAGTTGATCCGCTGAAAGGTGTAATGCACCAGCGTGCCGCTCTGATTGTAAGCCGCCTGGTAAGTATCGTTGATATGGCCGGTGCCATACGGCACCGCGCCGACGAAATCGCCGTAAATGTCGAACATCCGGCTGACCGCTTTGACGTCGTGCTTCATAGTTCTCCTAAGCTTTCGTATTGAAATAATCTCATCAGGCAAACAGTTTGGCCGGGTAAACGCCGCGGTCGACCAGCGCCTGAATGCTGGCGACAACGTGCGGCCGGTCTTCCCGGTAGGTGATGCCGAACCAGGCATCCGCCGAGGTCAGCACCTTGAGCTGCGCCTGGCGCCGGTGGATCAGCGCGTCAGCCACAAACGGAATGTAGAATTCGCTCTTCAACTCCCGGCCGCGCTCCTGCAGAAAGGCGCTGAACAACGCTTCCATCCGGCCGAACAGCGACGGCGTAAAGCCCCACATGTTCATCGACACCAGCTCTTCGCCGGTGAAGTCGACCGCCGAACCGTCTTCGAGCGTGCTGACGATTCTGCCATCGGCGGCGCGTTCGATCTTGGCGTGCTCGACCACTTTGGTCAAGTCGCCGCTGGCATCGACTTCGCAGACGCCGCGCGACACCGAACCATTTTCCGACAGCGTATTGCGCATGACAAAGGCGCACATGCAATAATCGCCGATGCCGTTTTTATCTTCCGCCCGGCTCAAATACTCCGCCAGCTTCCGGTAGCCGTCGGCCCCGTAAAAATCATCGGCGTTGATCACCGCGAACGGCTCCCTGACGACATCGCGCGCCGCGTAAACCGCCTGCCCGGTTCCCCACGGTTTCTGGCGGCCTTCCGGCACGCTGAAACCGGCCGGCAGATCGTCCAGCGACTGAAAGGCGTAATCGATGGCGATACGCCCTTCATAGCGCTTGCCGATCACGTCCTTGAATTCCTTTTCGATATCGTGGCGAATGATGAACACCACCTTGCCGAATCCGGCGCGGATCGCGTCATAAATCGAATAATCCATAATCGTTTCACCGGACGGCCCCAGTTGATCCAACTGCTTCAGTCCGCCGTAGCGGCTGCCCATGCCGGCGGCCAGCACCAATAATGTCGGCTTCATCTAACATCCTTTGCGTTTTAGGTTTGTTTTCTATGCTTTCTGCCTATATAAAATATCACGAAGACTCGCGCAATACCAGATCGCATTCGATAATTTCCGACGGCAGCGTATTCTTCCCCTCCTGCAACTGCCGCGACAGCATCGCCACCGCCGCCGTGCCGATTTCAAACAAATTCAGCGAAACGCTCGACAACGCCGGCGTGAACTGCCGGGAAAAACGCAGGTCGTCGAAACCGATGACCGACAGCCGCTGCGGGATGGCGATCTGCCGCTGCAGCGCCGCCTTGATCAGCCCGATCGCCAACACGTCATTGGCGCACAGCACGCAATCCACGTCCGGATGCGCGCTCAACAGCCACTCCAGCGCCTGCGCCCCTTTGCGGAAGCCGGAACCGCCCGGCACGAAAATCACCTCTTCGCCGGACAAACCCAGCCCGCGCATGAAGCCGCGGCGCTTGCGCTTGTCCAGCACGCCGCCGATAAACGCCGGATGGCGCCGGTTGATGTCGCGGAAATACTTGCCGGCCAGAAAGGCGCCGTATTCGTTGTCGAACCAGACTGTGTTGCTCTCCATCCCCTTCATATGGCCGACGACCACATAGGCCAGCCCGCGCCGCCGGGCCAGCTGGGCCAGTTCCGCCGCCCGGCGGTCGCCGGCGACGACGATGACGCCGCCGGTACTGCCGTCGAGAATCCGCCGCCGGCAACTTTCGAATTCGGCATCGCTGTCCGCCGCGTACGGATTGATCTGCAGCGGCTGGCCGAGCCGGTGCAGCGCGCTGTTCAGCCCGGTCATGATCTCGTTGATGAAATAGTCCGGCTCATCGACGTTGACGGTCGGATAGAACAGCATGATGCCGCCGCTTTCATTGCGCGACAAGCTGCGGGCATGGACATTGGCATGATAACCGAGCCGTTCCGCTTCGGCGACAATCCGCTGACGGGTCTTGCCGCTGATCCGCCCCTTGTCGCTGAAGGCGCGCGACACCGTCGCGGTCGAGACGCCGAGCAGCCGGGCAAATTCCTTGATGGTCAGATTGCGTTTTTCCGTCATGAAGGCTTTCTATCCGTTGCCGTTGAATGTAATCGTTTACGCAGGTTTATTTTACCATGCTTTTCAGAGTTTTCAACAAAAAAATCGCTTTTTTTTGCGTAAATGTTTTCGCAAAGTTTGTCTTTTCATCGGAATTGGCTATATTTAATTGTCATTGTATTTATTTTTTTCAAACCATACACAAAACGAAAGGTTGTTATCGATGAAACTTACGGTTTCCCCGAAAGTTCGTCCCGAACTCGACCCGGAATTCATTCCGGCCATCCTCTGGAACCGGGCCTATCGCGCCGAAGTCGCCGCGTCCGGCAAAGGGGTTGACATCGTCGTCGCCCTCACCCGTTCCAACGGTACGGTTTCGACGCTTTCGACGGCGATCTTCCCCCACGAAGGCGATTATGCCGCGTTGAATATCAAATATGTCGAACGCCTGATCAAATATCTGCTGTGGATGAAGGGCGGCTACCAGGTGACCATCGCCGGCTGCGACGCGCTGGCCGACGACCTGCGCAAAATCTACTGCCCGGGCGGCGCCCGCGAATTCGATTATAAGATCATGGGCGAAAAAATCTACGGCCGGCCGTTCGCCATCGTCAACTGTCCGCTGGCGGAAGCGCCCCGGTCCCATGAAATCCAGGTCAAGCTCGGCGGCCACCTCGACGGCTGCCGCATCGGTTTCGACCTCGGCGGCTCCGACCGCAAATGCGCCGCGGTCGTCGACGGCAAAGTGGTATTCACCGAGGAAGTGCCGTGGGATCCCTACTTCCAGAAAGATCCGGAGTACCACAAGGCCGGCATTCGCGACTCGCTGAAACGCGCCGCCGAAAAGATGCCGCGCGTCGATGCCATCGGCGGCAGCGCCGCCGGCGTCTACGTCAACAACCAGCCGCGGCTGGCCAGCCTGTTCCGCGGCGTCAGCGAAGAAGACTTCAAAAAATACGTCGTGCCGATTTTCGATGACATCCAGAAAGAGTTCAACGTGCCGCTGGTCGTCGCCAACGACGGCGAAGTGACCGCGCTGGCCGGTGCGATGTCGATGGAAGCTGCCGGCGTGCTGGGTCTGTCGATGGGCACCAGCCAGGCGGTCGGCTACGTCAACCTCGACGGCAACATCACCGACTGGCTCAACGAACTGGCCTTCGCGCCGATCGATTACCGCGACAACGCGCCGGCCGACGAATGGTCCGGCGACCTCGGCTGCGGCGTCCAGTACTTCTCGCAGCAGGGCGTCGCCCGGCTGGCTCCGGCCGCCGGTTTCGACTTCCCGAAGGAGATGCCGTTTCCGGAACGCCTGGTCAAAGTCCAGGAAGCGATGGCCGCCAAGGACGAGCGCGCCGCCAAAATCTACCGGACGATCGGCTGTTGCTTCGGTTACGCCATCGCGCATTATGCCGAATTCTATGAAATCCGCAACTTGCTGATCCTCGGCCGGGTCACTTCCGGCGAAGGCGGTGAAATCATCCTCCGGGAAGCGGAAAAAGTATTGAAAGCGGAATTTCCGGCCCTGGCGGCCCAGATCACCTTCCGGACGCCGGACGAGAAATTCAAACGTCACGGCCAGGCGGTCATCGCCGCCAGCTTGCCGGAATTGAAAAAGTAAGGACCACATTCAACCGCGCCGTTCCGCTCCATCCGACCGAAACGGCGCCTCTGCCCCAAAGAGGAGGACTTTTTTATGCGTACTTTATTGAAAAATTGCCACCTGATCTCGCCGGATTACGACGTGCTGGATGCCGCGCTGCTGGTCGACGGCGACAAGATCGCCAAAATCTATGTCGACGACGACGCACTGCCGGCCGCCGACCGGACGATCGATGCCGGCGGCCGGATGGTGGTGCCGGGTTTCATCGACGTCCATTGCCACGGCAAAAGCGGTTATGACTTCTGCGACGCTTCCGATGAAGGCATGGCGGCCATCGCGTTCAGCAAACTCAAGGAAGGCGTCACCACGCTGCTGCCGACCACGCTGACGCTCGGGGAAGAGCAGTTGGCAGCCTCGCTGCGGACCGCCGCCAATTACGTCAAATCCGGCAAGCCGGGCTGTAAAGTGCCGGGCGTCCACCTGGAAGGCCCGTTCATCAACGCCAAATGTCTCGGCGCCCAGAATCCGGATTTCGTCCGCAAGCCGGACATCGAGGAGGTCAAGCGCCTCAACGCGATCTTTCCGGTGCTGAAAGTCTCCTATGCGATCGAATCCGAAGGCGGACCGCAATTCGCCGCCGACCTCACCGCCGCCGGCATCACGCCGTCCTGCGTTCACAGCGCGGCGACGTTCGCCCAATTCATGGAAGGCAACCAGCGCGGCTTGCGCAACCTGAGCCACTTCTGCAACCAGATGACGCCGCTGCATCACCGCGACATCGGCCTGGTCGGCGCCGGCTTCATGTGCGAAGACGTCTTTATCGAATTCATCTGCGACAAACTGCACATCTGTCCGGACATGATCCGTTTCGTCTTCAGCTTCAAGAGCGTCGATAAGATCCAGTTGATTTCCGATGCGATGCGTGCCGCCGGCATGCCGAACGGCGAATACACGCTCGGCGGCCTGCCGGTCATCGTCAGCGACGGTGCCGCCCGTTTGAAATCCAACGGTGCGCTGGCCGGCAGCACGCTGCTGATCTGCAACGCACTGCGCAACGTCTATGAGGAAACCGGCCTGGAACTCAAGGAGCTGATCAAAACCACTTCTTACAACCAGGCGCAGGCGCTCGGCCTGGAGAAACTCGGCAAACTCGAGCCGGGCTATTTCGCCGATATCCTGATCCTGGATGATGATTTCCAGCCGGAAGTTGTCATGGTCAACGGCAAAGTGATCGATATTTCCAAATAACCTGTCGATTCTGTCTCTAAAGAAACGGGAAGGCGCTCTTTTCTTCCAAAGGGAGCCTTCCCGTTTTTTCGCCCCATCCTCCCGCCGCCTCAAATAATTTTACGTGGAAACCGTATTGTTCAGGCGAACCGGCTGTTTTCATCAGGCGCTCTCCGCTACCCCGGCAAACGAAACGCGGCAAAGCAATTTTCAGGGAAAGAAATTTGAAAAAGGCGGGAAAGTTTTTTTCAAAAAAATGGAAAGGATATCGAACAAAGCATCGCGCAGGCAGTCTAAAAGGGTATGTGAATCTTTATTTCTTTCCCTTTTTGCCTGCCTTCTTCCCTGTTCCCAACGGGGAAGAAGGTCTTTTTTTATCCCGGCATCAAACTCGGTTCAACGCCAGTAACGCCCGGCGCAACAGATTTTCACTGGTAAGTTCTTCCGCCGGCAGGCTTTCCGCCAGTTCCTGCAGCACCTGGTTGACGTGGTCGCGCTTGAAGCCGAGCTGCTCCAGCGCCATTCCGGCATCGCCTACCGCGGCGGCCGCTTCCGGCGGCAATTTGCCGGCGGCAGTGGCGCCGGAAGCGGCGGTCACCGTTCCCAGCGTCGTCACTTTATCGCGCAAATCGACGATCAACCGTTCCGCCGTCCGTTTGCCGACGCCGCTGATCCGGCTCAGGCTTTTGACGTCGCCGCTGCCGATGGCGGAGCAGAAATTACCGACCGGCATGCTGCTGAGCACACTCAGCGCCAATTTGCCGCCGATGCCGCTGACCGTGATGAGCAGTTCGAACAACGCCTTTTCCTCCGGCGTCGCAAACCCGAACAGCGTGATGGCATCCTCGCGCACCTGGGTGCAGACCAGCAGCGTCACCGCTTCTCCCGGCAGCGGCAAACGGTCGAAAGTGCTCAAGGGTATGGACAGCAGATAGCCGACCCCCTGCACATTGACGATGCAACTGGTGAAATTGCTTTCGTCGAGAATTCCATAAAGTTTGGCAATCACTTTTCGTTATTTCTCCGCTTCGATATCCATCGAAATGTCCGCCGATTTCACCGAATGGGTCAGCGCGCCGGCCGAAACGAAATCGACTCCCAGCTTGCCGATCGACGGCAACCGTTCCAGCGTAATTCCGCCGCTGGCTTCCAGTTTCGCCCGGCCGGCGGTCATCTTCACCGCTTCGGCCATCATTTCGTTGGACATGTTGTCCAGCAGAATGTAATCCGCCCCGGCCTCCAGCGCCTCCCGCACTTCGTTCAGGCTGTCCGCTTCCACCTGGACCTCAAGGTCCGGAAACATCCGCCGGGCCCGGGCTACCGACCGGCCGATGCCGCCGGCGCCTTCCAGCCCGGCCAATTCCCGGTGGTTGTCCTTGATCATCACCCGGTCGAACAGGCCGATGCGATGATTGGCGGCGCCGCCGGCCGCCACCGCATATTTTTCCAGGTTGCGGTATCCCGGCGTCGTTTTGCGGGTATCGAGGACTTGGGTTCCGCTACCGCGCAACGCATCGGCATAGCGCCTGGCGCATGTCGCCACGCCGCAAAGCCGCTGCAGGAAATTCAACGCGGTCCGCTCCGCCGTCAGCAGCGCCTGCGCCCGGCCGGCAATCCGCGCCAGCAACGTCCCTTTCGGACAAAATTCCCCCTCTTTGACCAGCGCCTCGAACCGGCAATGCCCGTCCAGCCGGCGGAACACCCGTTCCGCCACCGGCAATCCGGCGCACACCAGATCCTCCTTGGCCAACAGGACCGCTGTCGCCATCAATTCCGGCGGAATCACCGCCAGCGTCGTCGTATCGCCGCGTTCGCCGAGATCCTCGGCCAATGCCGACTCAATCAATTGGTCAACCCTTTGAAAATCAATCTCCGGCAACTTCATTTCACTCATCACCCGTTCCTTTCGGCAGAATTCCAGATTCTCGAAAAATTCTTCACGGCCGTCGCCCGGCCGGTATGCTGGTCATAACTGACGATCACGCCGTCGAGGCGGATATTTTCCTCCACCACCGGCAGCCGTCCCGGCATGCCGGTGCGAAATTTCTGCAGCACCGGCCCGACTTCACGGCCGAGCACCGACTCGACGCCGCCGACCATGCCGACATCGGTCAGATAGGCAGTGCCGCCGGGCAGTACCCGGGCGTCCGCCGTCGGCACATGGGTGTGGGTTCCGAACACCGCCGTCACTTTGCCGTCGAGGAAATAGCCCATCGCGATCTTTTCGCTGGTCGCCTCCGCATGGAAATCGACGATGATCGTCTTGACCGGCGCCGGCAATTCCCGGAGGATATTTTCCACCGTTTCAAACGGACAGTAAGCCGATTCCCGCATGAAACCCTTCCCCTGCAACACGATGACCGCCACGCTGCCGCCGAGCGGATTGCGGAAAACGCCGAAGCCGCGCCCCGGCTGCAATTTACTTAAATTGGCCGGCCGCAGCACGTTGTCGCAATGGACGATCTCCTGCTCGAACATCTTCTGATCCCAGACATGGTCGCCGGCGGTATAGACATCCGCCGCCGCGCCGAGATCCCGGAGGCAGCCGGCGGTCAGGCCGGAACCGGCCGCACTGTTTTCAGCATTGACAATGACGAACGAAACATTGAATTCCCGGCGCAACTCCGGCACCAGCATCCGCACCGCCTCCCGGCCGCCCTTGCCGACGACATCCCCGATGAACAGCAGATTCATCAGAACATCCGTTCCTGGCGGGTCTGCCTGATCTTCGGCTCCTCCAGATAGAGTCCGTACCACGGATCGCCGAGTACCGCATTGGAATAATGTTTCGGCTTGCCGTTCAAAAGACGATCCAGATTGTCGATGATCACCGGATGATCGGTCTTGGACTTGGCCGCAGTCAGCAGCTTGATCGCCTCGTCGACTTTATCCTGCTTGACCAGAATCCAGCCGTAAACCGCGTACAGCAGTGCGCAGTCATCCCCTTTGAACCGCTTGATCCGGCGCTTGAAGAAGCGGTCGATCTTTTCATCGTGCCGGTGATACTTTCTGGCCAGCGCCATCGCCACCGACTGCGGGTCCATGAAAAAGCATTTCTTCAACAGCTCGTCCACTTTGCCGAACTCCCTGAGCCGGTAGTAAAACATCATCCGCATCGTATTGGTCTGGCGGGACAGCAGCAAATTCCACTTATAAAAGCGTTCGAATTTCTTCGTCGCTTCCAACGCCTTTTCAATCGACTTATTCTGTTCTTTTTCCAGCAGTTCCTGGGCGGCTTTGGGACTGCCGACCGGACGACGCTGAAAATTCTGAATCCGCCGGTTGATCTGGTTCTGGGCTTCCGTCATGATATTCTGCAATTCGGTATTGATCAAATTGATCTTTTTCCGGATCCAGAACCCGATCGAAAGCTGTGCCGCAGCAAAGCCGACCAGAGCACAGGCCACCCCCCACCAGATATTCCAAGCCATCGTCGCGCCGTAACCGAAAAGCAACGCGACGACGACGGCAATCAGCAATGTCAACATAAGGTCTCTTCCAAAAGTTTATTTTTTCTTCTTGCGCTGTTTGGCGCGCTCTTTCTTCTGCATTTTCGCCAGCCGTTTCCGCTTCTCCGCCTCTTTCCGGTTGGCGGTCGTCACCGCGAAACCGCCGAGGCTCGGACCGGACGCCGCACTGGCCATCGACAGCTCGGTGCCGCTGCCGCCGGAGAACAACCGTCCCAGCATGCCGTTTTTGCGCAACATCTTGCGCATCTGCGTCACCTGCTTGATCAGGCCGCTGACCTGCTCCAGCGAAGTGCCGCTGCCGGCGGCAATCCGTTTCCGGCGCGAAAAATCGATCAAATCCGGATCGGAACGCTCCGCCCGGGTCATCGACAGGATGATCGCCTCCAGCCGGGAAAAATATTTCGGGTCGAATCCTTCCATCGCCGCGGTCAACTGGCGGCCGCCCGGCAGAAATTTGGCGATCGACTCGATGCCGCCCATCTTGGAAATCTGGCGCAGCTGGGCCAGAAAATCCTCAAAGTCGAACTTGTTCTTCTTCAGCTTTTCCTGGAGCTTGCGCGCCTCTTCCTCGTCGATTTCAGCCGCCGCCCGCTCCACCAGGGACACCACGTCGCCCATGCCGAGAATCCGCGAGGCCATCCGTTCGGGATGGAACGGTTCCAGGTCGTCGAGTTTTTCACCGACGCCGATGAATTTGACCGGACAATTGGTCACTTTACGGATCGACAACGCCGCGCCGCCGCGGGCGTCGCCGTCAAGTTTGGTCAGGATGAAACCGGTCAAATCCAACGCCTTGTGGAAGGTGTCGGCGACGGCGACCGCCTCCTGGCCGAGAGCGGCGTCGGCCACCAGCAGCGTTTCGTCGGCCCGGATCGCCTGGCGCACCCGCACCAGCTCCTGCACCATCGCCTCATCGATCTGCAGCCGGCCGGCGGTATCCAGAATCACCACATCGATATGGCGGAATTTCGCTTCGTTGATCGCCTTTACCGCGATGCTGGCGACATTGATGTTGCCGCGGTCGGTGAACACCGGCACCCCGATCTCCCGGCCGAGGAATTCCAACTGATCGACCGCCGCCGGCCGGTAAATGTCGCCGGCAACCAGCATCACCGTCTTCTTCTCCCTGGTCAGCAGTTTGGCCAGCTTGGCCGCCGTCGTCGTCTTGCCGCTGCCGTGCAGACCGACCAGCATGATCACGCTCGGCTGGGCCGCCAGATTCAGCCCGGCGCTCTCGGTGCCCAGCAGTTCGACCAGCCGGTCGTTGACAATCTTGATGACCTGCTGGCCCGGCGTAACGCTCCGGATGACCTCCTGGCCGACGCAATCGCTTCGAACCGCGTCGATGAACGACTTGGCGACCTCGAGATTGACATCGGCCTCAAGCAGCGCCAGCCGGATTTCGCGCATCGCCTCGGCGATATTCTCTTCGGTCAATTTCGCCTGGCCGCGCAAATGCCGGAACACATCGTGCAGTTTATCGCTTAACGCATCAAACATCTTCGTTTATTACCTTAGATTGCTGTGATTAAAAATATGATATACAACCGCGTAATATACGTTTCAATATCATCCGGGTCAAATCGGCCGCGGCAATTACTGGCGCAAATCTTCGATCGCCTGATAGAAGGCGGCGAAACGGTTGACCGCCTCCGCTTCGGACGTATCGACGCCCCGGTCGGCCGCCTGTTTCTGCAATTCCAGCGCCAGCGGCACATTGCCGATCCGGTACTGGTACAACGCCTGGCTGGTCAGAATGCGCGTCGCCGTCAAAGCGTCAATATCGGACCGGTCCAGCAACGGCTTCAGCGCTTCGATGCAAAGCCTGGCCGCGCTGATCGCGTCGCTGTTGAAATCGCCGCCGTTCAGCAAAGTCCAGGCGATCGAATTGATTTCCCCGCTGCGATCCGGAAAATTCAGCAGGAAGGACCGCACCACCGGCACCAGATCGCCGGAGAACTGCCGGTAACGCAGCGCCATATCCAACTGCATGAAATAAAGCTTGCGCTCCTTCGGAAATTCATTCCGCCGCGCCGTCAAAAACTCCCAGCCCGCCTCGACCTGCCCATTGCTCTCATAACTGAACAGCCGTGCCCGCAGCGCCTGGCCGTTGCCGGGCGCCTCCTTCAAAATGCGGTCGGTCAGATTTTCGATTTCGCCGAGCCGGCCGGTCCGCAAAGCCGGGTCCAATTCCAACAGCAGCGGCGCAATCTTCTTCTGGGTGTCCCGGCTGTAGGTCTGATCGAAAATGCTTTCGAGCACATCGGGCAGCTCTTCGACTTCACCGTCCCAGAGAATTTCATCGCAGTTGTCGACGATGAAAACCTTCGGCAGAATCGGCCGCGGCCCGAGATATTTGACGGTTCCCTCTCCGTCCCGGTCGACGCCGACACTGAAATTGACGTTGGGAAACGCTTTCAGGAACGGCTCGACTTTTTCCGCCGGCTCCGGCGAAACCGCGCCGATCAGCAACCCCTGGTCGCGGTACCGCTTCTGCATCTCCATCAAAGTCGGCATCATCTGCTGGGACAGCGGCGTATAGGTCCCGAAAAAGACGATGACCCGCAGATCCTTTTCCAGCGGCTGCTTCTTGTCTGCCCGGTTGAGCAGCAGCGGCACGCTGCGTCCCTCCAGCCAGTCGACCGAAAGCGTCTCCGCCGCGTCGCCGGTCTGCAACGCCCCAAGCGGCGACAAGGCCAGCGACAATCCGAATACCATCGACGTCCATACCGATTTTCCCAACATCATCCACCTCCGGAATGCAGCCGGCCGGAGTCCTGCCCTCCGGCGGACCGACTTGATCACTTTTGTTTTACATGAACTTTTTCAACAGATCCGCCCGGCTGTGGGTACTGAAGTAAGCCGGCGGAATATCCAGGATCGTAAAGGCGCCGGTTTTGCCTTCCGCTTTCAGCCGCACCGCCGCCCGGGCATGCGCTACCAGTACGTTGGCGGTCGCTTCCGGGTTGCTTTCCCATTTGCAACGATATTCGACCGTCGCGGCATGTTCGCCGCCGGTCACGCCGGCAGCCACGACGCAGCCGTCGTGCGGAAATCCCCGATAACGCGTATCCAATTCGTCTTGAGAGACGAAGTGCACCGTCGTCCGATACGGAGCGAAATAACCGGGCATCGACTTGATCGCCGCTTCCACCGCCGCCGGATCCGCGCCGGCGTCGAGCACGACAAAGCACTCCCTGGTATGCATGTCGCCGGGTTCGAATTCCGGATTTTCACCGGCCCGCACCCGGTCGACGGCGCTTTCGACCGCATGGGTATATTGCCGGGCGTCCCTGACGCCCGGAATGGTCCGCAGCGCATCGGAGTGGCCCATACTCAAACCGCCCTTCCCGGTCAAGCCGTAGAAACCGTAGGCGCGGGAACCGGGGATGAACGCATTGGCCAACACCCGTTCCAGCGAAAAGATGCCCGGATCCCAGCCGGTGGAGATCACCGCCACCTGGCCGGCCGCCCGGCCGGCCGCGTCCATCCGCTCGAAGTATTGCGGAATGCAACTGTGATTGTCGAAACTGTCGACCGTCGAAACACAGTTGACCAGCGTGGGCCCCTGCTCCGGCAAATCATTCTTCGAACCGCCGCACAGAATGGCGATATCCGGCCGGAACGCCTGCTGCCATTCGCCGACCGCCTCCACCGGCAGCACCGGCAGCTCGACCGCCCGGCGCACCCGTTCCGGCGAACGGGAAACGATGCCGGCCAGTTCCATATCTTCATTGGCTGCCAGCGCCTTGATCACGCCGCGGCCGACGTTGCCGTAACCGACAACCATCACTCTGATTTTTTTCATCACGATTGCTCCTTGATTTCATTATTATCCGGATAAAATACCACGGAAAAGCGGTAATTGCAACAATAATTTTCCGGCCGACAATCCGGAGGCAATCTTAATTTTACGAAAAAATTCAGGACCGGGAAACGGGCAGGGGAAAGTTTTCAGCAAAATTTTCAAAAAAAAAGAAAACAGCCCGAAGTGTTTACAAACACTCCGGGCTGCCCGCTTTTAAATATGGTGGAGGTGGCGGGAGTCGAACCCGCGTGTTGACAATGTCTAAGATCAACTTCTACATGCTTAGATCGCCTTTGGATTCTTATCGTCCGTCCACCTTGCCGGCAATCAGGCGGGCTTTCGGACTAACCTCTCTATTGTCTTATCGGCTGCCGAAAGATGAAACAGCCGACCAGGGCGTTAGATGACGCACTTATCCCTTAACACCCGTCAGGGGAAGTACGAGGCCGTCAATTAAGCGGCCAGAGCAAACTCTTGATCGTTCGCAATTATTCGTTCGATTGATGATTTACGAGGCCAACAATCATCCTCGGCATGCAATCAACCCCGAACCCTGCCAGTCGAATCCGGAACACCCCCAGATTGTTTTCGAACCGCATTGTCCATTCTTTAGTATAGCCGGTCTTTCCGGAAATACAAATTCTTTCCATTTTTCTTTTTTCTTCAATCTTCGACCGGTTTTTCCGTCGAAAAGTTCATTTTTTTCCTGGAAGATGCTTGATATTTTCCGGTCGAAGGCTATATTAGATATTCTTGAATTATGAACAAACTTGACAAAAGACAAAAGTGAAGTTAACATAAGGAATTGCAATCATGGCGCATAAAAAAGGTCAATCCAGCAGCCGAAACGGCCGCGACAGCAACCCGAAGTACCTCGGCGTGAAAGCCTACGGCGGTGAATATGTATCGGCCGGCAGCATCATCGTCCGGCAGCGCGGCACGAAATTCCGGCCCGGCAAAAATGTCGGCTGCGGACGCGATTTCACGCTCTTCGCGCTGTGCGACGGTACGGTTGAGTTCAAGAAAACCACGCGTCAGGTCAACATCGTTCCGATGGCCTGAAACGAGCGGTTTCCGCTCGAATTTCGTGTCGGATTGAGCCCGGGTTTTGTGCCTTGGGCTCTTTTTTTTGAATCTGATCGGTTGCGGAACCCAAACGGCAGAGGAGTAAGATATGTTTGTGGATCGTGCTAAAATTACAGTAAAAGGCGGCAACGGCGGCAATGGCTGCTGCAGCTTCCGGCGCGAAAAATTCATCCCGAAAGGCGGCCCGGACGGCGGCGACGGCGGCGACGGCGGCAACGTCATCTTAAGAGCTTCTACCGACGAACAAAGTCTGGTCGATCTTGTTTACAACCGTCATTATGCCGCCGCCAACGGTCCCCACGGCAAGGGCAAAGATCTGCATGGCCGCAAAGCGCCGGATATTATACTCGACGTGCCGGTCGGCACCGTGGTGACCGATCAGGAAACCGGCGAACTGCTTGCCGACCTCGATACCTCCGGCCTGCAGTTCGTCGTCGCCCGGGGCGGCAAAGGCGGACGCGGCAACGCCCGTTTCGCCACCAGCACCAACCGGGCGCCGCGCCAATGCGAAGAGGGCAAGCCCGGCGAAGAACGCCGGCTGGAACTGGAACTGAAAACCATCGCCGACGTCGGCCTGGTCGGCTATCCCAACGCCGGCAAATCCACGCTGCTGCGGGCGGTTTCCCAGGCGCGTCCCAAAGTCGCCCCCTACCCGTTCACGACACTGCATCCGGTGGTCGGCGTCGTTGAACTGCCGGCTTACGGGCGATTGACCATCGCCGATATTCCGGGCTTGATTGACGGCGCTCACGCCAATGTCGGGCTCGGCCATGCCTTCCTGAAACACATCGAACGGACCCATGTGCTGGCTTACGTACTGGACATGGCCGGCGTTGACGGGCGGTCGCCCTATGAAGATTACCGTCATTTGCAGAGCGAACTGGAACTTTATATGAGAGGTCTGTCCAAACGGCCGGCCGTCATCGTCGCCAACAAGATGGATTTGCCGGAAAGCCGGGAAAATCTCGCGGCGCTGCGCGAAGCCCTCGGCAGTGAAATGACGCCGATTATCCCGGTCAGCGCCGCCGACGGCGAACTCGGCGAACTGATTCCCATCCTCAGCAAGCTGGTGAAGGACAGCAGCATTTCTCCTTATATGATTTTCTGAAAGCGTTCCGACCATGAACCTGCAAATTGATCCCATGCAGGCCGGACATCTGCCCGGCGTTCTACGCGTACAGGCGATCGCCTATCGGGATATCGTACCGGAGTCCGACCGGGTCATGATCCGCAAATGGGAACTGGCTCCGGACTGTTGCTTCGTCTGTCTGGCCGACGGTGAAGTGCACGGTTACGTGCTGGCACATCCGTGGCACGCCGACCGGGTGCCGGAACTGCATGGGTATCTGGAACAACTGCCCGAAGCGGCAGAATCGTTCTACCTGCATGACCTGGCGCTACATCCGGCTTTGCGCGGCAAACGGCTGGCATCGGCACTGTTCGACGCCGCCAGACAAGCGGCGCTCCGGCGACGCTTCCGGCGTTCCCACCTGATCGCCGTTCAACATTCCGTGCCGTTCTGGCAAAAACAAGGCTACCGGGTCTGGCCGGTCCAGCAACTCCGGACGCCGGAAAAGCTGGCCTCTTACGGAACGGAGGCGACGTTGATGGGCCAGGAATGGGCTTGACGACGGACCGCCAGGCCTTTCTTGCAACTTCGATATTTCTGGTGTATATTGATATCCGAAAAAACAGGACGGCGGCTTCTCTTCCAACGCCCCATCCGATCCAACTGCGAAAGGGAATTTTGCCATGAGCAAAAAAATTCTGATGCTGGCCGGTGATTATGTCGAAGATTACGAAATGATGGTTCCGTTCCAGGCGCTCCAGATCGTCGGTTTCCAGGTCGATGCGGTTTGTCCCGACCGCAAAGCCGGCGAATATGTCCGAACCGCCATCCACGATTTCGAAGGAGATCAGACTTATTCGGAAAAACGCGGCCACAATTTCGTGTTGAATGCCAATTTCGAGGCGGTACAGGCCGAAGATTACGATGCGCTGGTCATTCCCGGCGGCCGGGCGCCGGAATATCTGCGGCTGCACAATGGCGTCATCGCGCTGGTGAAGGCTTTCGCCGCCGCCGACAAGCCGATCGCGGCAATCTGCCACGGACCGCAACTGCTGACTTCCGCCGATGTCGTTCGCGGCCGGAAACTTTCCGCTTATCCCGCCGTCAAACCGGAAGTGATCGCCGCCGGCGGTGAATATATCGAAGTCGGGCTGCCGGACGCCGTCACCGACGGCAATCTGGTCACCGGTCCGGCCTGGACGGCGCATGTCGAATGGCTGCGGCAGTTTATTGCCGTCGTCAACGCGACGCATTGATGCCCGCTGCCCGACAGCTTTTTGCGGCAATTGCCGCGCCGGCCGGAACCGATTCGGCTCAAAGGGCGGATTTCTTGTGGAACCACCTCCGGGAGCCGGGAATTCGGCTGGAGCTATCCGGCAATCTCGCCGATTTGTCCGTTTCGTTGGCGGAACGGCTTCAAATGCTGGCAGCGTCCGTTCGCTGGAGCTGGATTCAAACCGATACCGGCAATTTCCTGCTCCGGCGTACCGATGCCGGATGGAGCGCGCTGCCGCTGCAGCCGGAGCGGCAACTGGTCCGCCAGGCTTTGCAAAACGCCCGGCGCGGCAACTGGCCGGCCCCGGCCGGCTGGACCAGAACCGCCGTCAGCCGGCTGGAAGCATATCGCCGCCAACATCGGCTTTCGCCGGAATCGCTGATCGAACAATACTTCGAATTGCTGGCCGGCAACGACAACCCGCTGGCGGTTCCGCTGGCCGGTTATCCGCTGACTGCGGCGGAAAATACCGCAACCTTGTCATGGCTGGCGTTGACGCCGCAACTGGCCGGCGACTGGCTGCAGCATTATTTAAGCGGCAGTGAAGAACGGAAACGTTCCGAGCGGCAACTGAGCGGCAGCTTCTTCACGCCGCCGTCCCTGATCCGGCCGGTTCTGGAGGCGGCGCTGGCCGCCTTCCCCGACGGCAAGCGTATTCTCGACCCGGCAGTCGGCGCCGGCGCCTTTCTGATCGAAGCAGTCCGGCAACGGCCGCAGGCCCAACTGCAATGCCTTGGCGTCGATATCAATCCGCTGGCCCTGGCCATCACCCGGCGCCGGCTGGCGCTCTTTCGGCAGACCACCCAGGCGAATTTCCACTTCGAACTGTACCGGCAGGATTATCTGGATACCAATTTCCGGCAACTCGACTGGATCGTCGGCAATCCGCCGTTCGTTCAAATCCGGGATATTCCAACAGAGCGGCGCCGGGAACTGGCCGGACGCTTCCGGCTGGCCACCGGGCGCTTCAACCTGTTCAGTTTGTTCCTGGAACAGGCGGCCGCCCAACTGGCCGATTCCGGCGTCGCCGCTTTTGTCATTCCGGACCGGCTGCTGCTCAACACCCAATATCAAACCTTACGGGAGCACCTGCTGCGGCGCTGGCAACTGACCCGTCTGCAACGGCTGCCGCCGCGCAGCTTCCGTCAGGCGGCGGTCGACAGTGTCGTCCTCGCCTATCGCCCCAGACCGTGTCCCGGCAGTCGGACCGTCGAGGTCGGCAACCGGCAATTCCTGCCGCTGGACGAACTGTACCACCGGCAAACCGGTCAATTCGTCTTATCCGCCGATTCCGCCGTCAGCCGGCTGCTGGCCAAAATCGTCGCCCGTTCCACGCCACTCGGCCAGTTGGCCGACAGCCGCGACGGCATCATCCAGAGCAAAGTCGGCGACAAACTGTTCGGCCGCCAGCTTCCCGACGGCGCCAAACCGTTGCTGTTCGGACGGCAAATTTCGGCTTATCAAATCCATTATGAAGGCGACCAAATCGACTATCGGCCGGAAACAATGCGGCAACTGGAACAACAGCGCGGCGGCAACGGCCTGCGGCTGCGCCAGCCGGCCGTATTCGAGCGTCCGAAGCTGCTGACCCGCCAGACCGCCGACCGGATCATCGCCGCCTACGATGCCGAGGGGCGCTATTATTACAGCAATACCCTGCACGGTTCCGCTCCGGTTGCCGCCGACCCGTGGTATCTGCTGGCGGCGTTGAACAGTATGGTGGTCAACTTCTATTACCGGGCGACCAGCGACGAACGCGGCCGGAACTTCGCCCAGATCAAGCTGACGCTGCTGCGCCGGCTGCCGATTCCCGAGCTTTCTTCGGAATTGCAGCAAACCGTCGGACGGCTTGCCCGGGCGCAAACCGGACATTACTCCGCCGAACGCCAGCTGCAGATCGACCAATTATTCTGCCGGAGCCTGAAACTGACGACTTCGGAAATCACTCTGATGCGGCGTTTCCTGTAGGTTTTTCTCACCCGGAGCCATCAAAATACCGGACGTCTGTGGTTGACGCCCGGCATTTTGAGCCGGCCGGCTATTTCCACATGCTCAGGTCGACGGTTTCAAGCAGCCGGCCGACAGCCGCCTTGTCCTTCCCGAAGCCGACTTCCGGCGCCTGAAATTCATAGAGATACACTTCGCCTTCCCCGCAGAAATCATACCAGGCACGGTCGAGAAACACATAGACGCGATAATACCAATTTTCGTCGCCGATCATTTTGTGAGCGGTGATCTCCACCGCCGGAATTCCTTCGCCGATGACAATCTCCCTGACTTCATCGATCCGATAAAAATTGGCTTCTTCCAACGCCCGTTTGACGGTCTCCTGCCAGAATTTCAGCGAACCGCCCTTCAAATTGTTGCGACGCTGCAGTTGTACGGCTTTCCGATCCGGCGAAATCGCCAGCAACTGCCTGCCGTCGGAATACGTGACGATGAAATCCTCCGGCAAAGCCACGTCGTACGGGAACCGCTGGACCGCGTTGAACCGGTTGGCATTCGACAGGATTTCACCGCCCAATTCGGCCACCCACGGCACTGGCATACGCCGTTCCAGCCGCTGCGTCACCGGAATTACTTCATTGAAGCCAATCCGGATCGTCGCATAGTTCACCTGGTTGCGCAACAAATTCAGCCGTCCTTTCAACAGTTCCAGTTCGCCGGAAACCCGATTCAACTCCTTTTCCACCATCAGCATGTCTTCGACTTTGACCGCTTTGTCGGCAATCGCCAGCAACCGTTCCCGCAGCTTTTCGAGGTTGCCGATCCGCGTCTCCACATCGAACATCTCGCCGGTGACATCTTCCACCTGCTCCTGCCGGCTCTGCAAAGTCCCCAGCTTACTCAATAGCTCGTTCGCCTCAGTCAATGCATCGGCCGGAATCCGCAGAATGACATTGTAGTCGCCGATGCTCTGCACATAACCATTGCAGTCTTTGGCGATCGCTTCCGCCTCCTTGATCGCTTGTTTCACATCGCTGACGCTGTAAACCAGAAAAATACTGGTGATCCGCTGCCGTGCCATGGGCTGCGACTCCTCCCCGCCGTTGCCGCCGCCAGCATAGGCCGGAGCCGTTTCGACCTGCGGCGCTTCCGCCGGCGCCGTCGCCATCGCCATCATATCCGCCGCGACCGCCGCCCCTTCCCCCCAGGTCTCGCCGCATGCGGGAAGTATAGCAGCGCCGTCAACCCCATTAATCCTAGACGACGCGCCGCGGCCGCTGCTCATCTGATCGGCTTCTTCCACCATGAATCCCTGATCCACCGCAGTACAGCCGGTCATCGCCAACAGCGCACATGCTCCCAGCAACAACGTCTTTTTCACCATGATACCCTCCCAATCATTTGCAACCGTTTCAACCATCCGGCAAGTGACACATTGATATTTATAGTGCCGAGGGACCGGTTTTGCCAATCATTTTCTGCAATTATTGCTTCAAAATTAAGGCGACAACAAAAAATCACAATAAATTCCCGGCCGGGGGGGTTGACTTTATCGTCAAAATTTGCTAATATTCTATTATAATTTCAAAACAATATAAACAGTTATAATTTACAACAAAAAAAATGATTTTACTGAAAAATAACCCGCTCCCGCTCTACCGGCAGCTGCAGGACACGTTGGAAGAATTGATCCGCTCCGGCGCGCTGGCACCGGACGGCCTGCTGCCGTCGGAACGGGAATTGTGCCGCCGCTACGGCGTCAGCCATATGACCGTGCGGCTGGCGCTGGCTGAACTGGAACGGCGCCAACTGGTCGTCCGGGTGCCGGGCAAAGGGACTTTCGCCGCCGGCCGGCGGACAATGCCAGACGATCAGTCGCCCCGCCAGCGGCAAACGCTGGCTTTGATCATGGAATACACTTCAGCCAGCGAGTTCAGCATGCGGCTGGTGGCCGGACTCAAGGAGGCGCTGCAGCCGCGGGAAGCCGATCTGCTGCTTTTTTCGGCCAAAGAGGAGCGTTATTTCGAACTGGCCCGGGCGGGTGGCTTGGCCGGCGCGATTATCGCCGACCCGCATTTTCACGACCTGCGGCTGCGGCAGTTGAAAAAATTGGCTCTGCCGCTGGTGGTGCTGGGCCAGCCGAATCAGCGCAACATTGCTTCGGTCGACTCGGACAATGTCGAAGTCGGCGCGGCCCTGGCCCGCCATCTCTATGAACGCGGCTTTCGCCGTATCGGTTTTTTCGGCTACGGCCGGGACTTCACCGTTACCCGGGACCGGCTGGCCGGTTACAAAGGCGTGCTGCACGCCGCCGGACTGCCGTGTCCGCGCAACCGGATTCTCTTCGGTGAATATTCCGAGCACAGCGGGCGGACGGGAGCACGTCAACTGCTGGCGGCCGGCGCCGATGCGGTGGTCTGCGGCGATGACTTTCTGGCGGTCTGCGTTACCGATCAACTGCTGCGCGACAGGGTCGAAGCAGGTCGTGATTTCGGCATCTGCGGCTGCAATAACTCTCAAATGGCCCGGCTGCACCGGCCGTCGATCACCTCGATGGAATTGCAACCGGAAGAACTCGGCCGTCAACTGATTGCCAACCTGTTCCGGCAAATATCGGGAAATAACGAAACGGAAAACACCGTGGTGCCATGCCATCTGGCCGTCCGTCATTCCACCCGGAGGCAACCCGCCGGCGATAATGATCCAGACGAAACGGCATTGTGCTGTGCCGTCAAACAATACCAGGCAGAAATGAGCTTTCAATAACCAGGAAAGGGAAACGAAATGAAAGCGAAGAGAGTTTTCACACTAATTGAATTACTAGTTGTTATCGCAATCATTGCCATCTTAGCTAGCATGTTGTTGCCGGCGCTGGGCAAAGCCAAAGCAGCGGCGATCCGGATCAAATGCCTGAGCAACGTCAAACAGAACACCACCGGACTCCACCTCTATGCCAACGACAATCAGGATTATCTGCCGGCCGATTACGACAATACCCATGCCTGGGCCGGCTGGAATTTCATGCAGCGGCTGCGCGAATATGTCGGCGGCTTGGCCTGCAGCAACGACATGACCGATTATGATAAATTTCCGGCTGCCCAGCTCTGCCCGGCCCTGCCCGGCAGTTTGAACGGCCCGGGAAATACCACGCTGGGATACGGTTACAATCACTATCTGCTGCTGAACTCCAGCTTGCAGGCAGTGAATGCCAAACTATCCGGCTTTGAACGACCATCGACATTGATTTTAATCGGCGACAACGCCCTTTCCGCTTCCGGCACCGGACCAGCCTGGGCGCAATGGCGTTACTGTGTTTCCCCGACCAATACTTACAACGGCGTGAACGTCGGCGATGCGTTACGCAGCAAACATGGCGATTCCGCCAATGTCGGCTGGATCGACGGCCACGCTGCGGCGGAGAAGGTCTATGCGTTGGAGATCAATGAAAAAGAGTGGTTCATGCCCTGGGAATAAAGGTGAAAGGTGACGATGTTGAAACAGATCATTCTGGGAGCCGGCTGTCTGGCCTTGGGACTCCGGACGGCTACGGCGGCCCCCACTGCCGTCCCGTTGCAGGAAACTTGGACGCTGGAAACGCATAACCAATCCCGTGCCACGCTGGAAGCACCGGCCCGGCCGGGTGAATTGTGGCAGTGGCATTCGGAACTGCCGAATGCCCGAAGCTTCGTCTGGTGCAGCGCCAATTTGGCCGAACCGCACGACTTCCGGCCTTTCCGGCAACTCCGCCTGACCGTCGGCGGCGACGGATCCAACCAGACATTGCGGCTGATTCTCGGCAATGCCGTCAACAACCGTTTTCTGCAAACCGAACCCAGACTGATCAATTTCACCGGCCGGCGGGAACTGGTGTTCCAACTGGGCGCACCGGCCAGCGGTCCGTCCGGCGATTTCGCCGACACCTACTGGGACGGCAGTAATTTTGATTTCGCGGCGGTCGATTTCATCCGGCTCCGGCTGGACCGGGCGGATGGCGAAGCCGCTTCAAAGCTGGGTATCGGTGCGATTCAGTTGGATGACGAAGCCGCGCCGCCGGCCGCAGAACGGGTGCCGCTGGCTGTTTTCCTGACCGCGGCGGCCGGCCACTTCACACCGCGGATTTCCGCCGACTACCAACATCATCTGGCCCGGAAAAACCTGTCGGTTCAAACCCGGACCGGCCGCCAGCTGCCGGAAGCCGCCAATCTGGTCATCCTGACCCGCAGCGACACCGAAGCCGAAAACTACCCGCCGGAATTCCGGCGGCAGCTTGCCGACTTCGTCGCCAATGGCGGCGGTCTGCTGGTGATGACCGGTTTTAACGGTTACGGCGACTTCGACCGGGCGACCGCTGAATTGAACGAATTGCTGCGCCCCTTCGGGATCGAATACCACCGGGAACGGCTGAGCGACCCGGACCACGAAGTCGCCGTCGAATGGACCAGCCGTTATTTCTTTTACCGCACCGACCGGCTGAACCGCAATCATGCGGTCACTGCCGGCTTGCAGGAGTTCTATTATCCCGGCGGCAAGGCCGATTACGAACCGGCCACCGGCAAATTGCTGCCCCAATCCGAATGGCAGACGCTGATCACCGGCGGACCGGCCGCCGCTCCGGCAACCATCGCGGCGGTACGGGACTTCGGCAAAGGCCGGGTTGCGGTAGTGGCAATCGATCCGATGTATCCACTGGAGAACGGTTCCCATCCGGCCTATGACGGCTATGCGTTGCAACGCGGCGACACCCGGGAATTTTATGACCGGCTGCTGGCCTATCTGGCGGTGCCATCGCTGGCAGCCGGACGGGGTGTTGCCCGGCCGGAACAGCCGGCGCCGCGCATCCGCCCGCTGCCCGTCCCGGAGGCACCGACGGCAATCCCCGGCGATGGCCGAGCCGCCTACAGCGGAATTCTGGCCGTGCTGCCGGCCGAAACACCGGA
Organism: Victivallis sp. Marseille-Q1083; assembly: GCF_903645315.1. NCBI lineage: Bacteria > Pseudomonadati > Lentisphaerota > Lentisphaeria > Victivallales > Victivallaceae > Victivallis > Victivallis sp. Marseille-Q1083. The sequence continues at coordinate 2,497,731 of NZ_CAHJXL010000001.1, read as the reverse complement.
AAGCGACTGGTCCGCCTATTTCGCGGCGGCGCGCGCCAACCGGAATGATTACGCCGTTCTGGCGCTGCGAGCCGGCCGCAATGACGGGGAACGGTTCGAGCGCTTCCGGCAGCAATGCCGGACAGCCGGCGATGAAACATTCCTGATTCTGCCGGCCCTTTATCTGGAACAACCCGAACGGGGCAACCGGTTCGTTATCGATCCGAAACGTTTTCCAACCCCGGAAGAATTCGACGACCTCTACTGGCCGGCACTGCTGTTCAACCTCGGCTGGCCGGGAGTCATTCTCGACCGGCCGGCCGCCAATGCCAAATCACCGTGGTACCTGAAATTCTACACCGGTTTATCGGTATTGTCGTACACCGACAGCCAATTGACCGGGGATGCCGAAACACTCTACCGGGAATTGACCGCCAGCGACTATCGGTTGATTCCGGCCGCCGTCGTTCAGGTTTCCTCCCCGGAGACGCTGGCGGCCTACACCGGGGCCAAAACCATTGCGCTGGCTTCGGATGCCGCCGCAATCCCCGACAGCCTGAAAACATTCGCCGATTCCGGCGCCACCTATCTGTCCACCGGCGCGCGCCTCGCCGCCTTTGCATTACAGCAGGATGACCGGCTGATCCGGCAGGCGGGCAGCTTGGAATGGAATCCGGATGGCGTCAATCCGGCCCGAATGCTGTTGCACCTGGCCGCCCTGCCGGACGGCGGCGAATTGGAGCTGGTGCACAACAACACGGTCTGGCGGCGTCTGGCAACGGAATCGGCCGAATTGCAGCACAATTTTCCGCTCGAAGTCGCCGACAACGGCGTCTGGCTGTTGAGCTGGCGCGATCAACAGGGCGGACGCCTGATTTCCAACGGCATCCGGGCCTTGAATCCGCGCCTCAACTATACGATGTGCGTGGACAAACAGAATCTGATCCTGAATTTCAACCAGCCGGAGCTGGGGCGGGAAACCAGTATCCTGAGCTGCTGGATCACCGGCATGGACGGCGGATTGTTCCTGGTCAACGTTCCTCCCGAAGAAATTGCGCCGGCCGGCGAAGATGTCACCTGGGGGGCCATCAGCGGCTTTGAAACGGTGCCCGGCTACCTGCCGCACGACGGCAAAGTCGTCAAATCGGGCGGACTGACCGAGCTGGTCAAACGTTATTGCGTGGCCAGCAGCGCGAAACTGATCGTCACCGACAGCCTCCTCGACGACGCCTATATGCGCGGCAGAAGTCGCTTCACCATCTTCCGGCCGGCACTTTACGGACTGTCGCTGCTGCTGATCGAAGGGGAATTCGAAGCGCAGCAGGATTTCACCATCGCCGCCTCGGAAAGCCCGGGACACCCCACCCACCTGCTGCGCAACGGCCTGCCGGGCGGGGCCGTCCCGACTGAAAATGCCATTAGCGTCCGGCTGCTGCGGCTGATGGGCTCGACGACAGTCCAGCCGCTGCCGCATTACCGCTTTTTAAAGCAGGGCGCCATCGCCGGAACCGGTCAATTTGATCAGGAAGAGCTGCCCGGTGAAAACTGTTTCAAAATTTGCGATACCGGGCAGCTCGCGGCCGGCGACGGCGTCACACTGTTTCCCGGCCGGGCCGGCAACTGGCTGGTCTTTGCCCTGCAGGACGGTTATACCGCCGCCGTCGGCATCAGCAACAGCCACAATCACGCGCTGGTTTCCGGCGCTTACCCGTACCGCAACTGCCTGGAAGTCGGCTACACGCTGCCGGACAACCAAATCCGCCGCGGCGACGTTTTCCGGCAGAAACTGCTGGTGGCGTTGGACAGCGGCACTGACCGCAATGCCAATTTGGCGGCCATGCTGCAGGCCTCGTTCGGTGCCATGCAGGATGCCGTCGAACTGCGCCACGGCGAACGCGACCCGAACGTCCTGTTTCCGGTAACGACAGCCGCCCGGGACGGCCGGGTCGAATTATTGCTCCATGCCGGCAGTACGATTCTGCCGGACTGTCCTATCCGGGTAACCGGACTGGAAAACAATTTCGCCGCCGCCGTCTGCGACCGGCGCCGCCACACGTTGGAATTACTGCCGGTATACGACGGCGAAACAATCGCGCTATTGCCTTCGACGGCCGCCCGGGAGGTCTTCATCGGCCATCCGCTGGTCTGCGACCGGCCCGACATCCGGATCGAACTGCAATCCAATGAGCGGGAATGGCGGGCGGCGCTGCACAATCCGACCCCGGAAACGGTGACCGGCCAGGTCCATTCGCCATTGCTGCCGGATGAACCGGCTTTCACCGTTACGCTGCAGCCGGGCGAAACGCAATATTTCCGCCTGCCGGTTGCCATCGCACCACAACCATAGGAGATGGTATGATAAATAACTGACGTTCGCGGAATCAGCTTTCTGCGTGTAATTTATGGCGATTAACTTACACGTTTGGAAGCGGACAGGTTGCAGACTGAATGTTTCAATGAGGCGCATCAGAAACGATGACGACCCCGGAAAGGAGATTAGTCAGATCTGTAAACCAGAGCGCCACCGTAGAGAGCGACTGATTAATCGACTACTCTGTATGGGAGGATGGTGAGGCCGTGACAGCAGTTCCGCTTCGATTCGTGAAAAACGAATGGAGGCAGAGAATGATGACAAGTTTTGTTGGAGTGGATTTGCACCGGAACAATTTTACTTATTGCATCCGGGTAAATGGGGAAGAACGGAAAATCGGCAAGTGTGAGATTACCGAACTGAAGGGCTTTGCCGCAATGCTCGGTCCGAACACGGCGATGGCGGTGGAGGCGACCGGAAATACGTTCATGTTTTGCAGCTCGCTGAAAGCTCATGTCGGGCGACTGGTGGTGGTGAATCCATCACAGTTCAAAGTCATCAGCATGTCCACCAAAAAGACGGACAAACATGACGCAAAAGTGTTGGCGGAGTTCCTGGAAAAGGATATGCTTCCGGAGGTAAGAGTGAAAGACGATTTGCAGGCGAAAATTTCAAGTCTGACGCAGACCAGGGAAAAACTGGTTCAGTTGCGTACCGTATTGAAAAACAAAGTCAACAATCTGTTAGCAGCTAACTTCATCGTGCTGAAACGGGAAGAACTGTCCACGGAGAAAGGGCTTTTGAAAGCATTGAGTTATCACTTCGACCCGATCACCGACACGGAAATGCTGGTGGTTGTCGAACAGATTCGCAGTCTGAACAAAAGCATTGAAAAACTGGATAAGGCGATTGAGGATCACGGCAGCAAGATGGACGGCTTCGACAACCTGAAATCCATCAAGGGAATCGGCTCGAAAGGTGCGGCGATCCTGTTGGCAACCATCGGCAATATCGCTGATTTCCGATCGGCAAAGCAGTTGGCCGCTTATATCGGAATCGTCCCCAGAGTGAGCAATTCAAATGACACGGTTTGCCACGGAAGAATCACGAAGAGCGGCAGCAAGATCGCCAGAACCGCTTTGGTGCAATGCGCTTTGATCGCCAAACGCTACAGCCCGTATCTCAATGCCTTTCATGAATCGGTAAAAAGTCGGCGGGGAGGTGCGAAAGCCAATATCGCCTTGGCTCGCAAATTCCTCGATATCGTGTATAGAACATTAAAAAACAATTGGATGTTTGAGAATTTTACTCAATTCAAGCTCGTAAAAAATTGAGTTTTTCTCGACATCGAAGTGGAAATTTATCATGGGAGAAGATCATGACCGCTTACCACACCTCATCCGCCGCTTATCCGGTCCGCCGTTATGGCGCCAGCGGCGACGGCGTCACGCCCGATACCGCCGCCATCCAGCAGGCAATCGACCGTTGCCATGCCGACGGCGGCGGCCGGGTTATACTGGATCGAGGAACGTTTCTGTCCGGTACGCTTTATTTGAAAAGCAATGTCTTTCTCGAAATTGAACCGGCGGCGACGCTGCTGGCTTCCGGCAACATCGACGACTACCCCGATGACACTTATTACAACCGTTACCGCTGTGAAACCGCCCTGAATCGCTGTTTTATTTTCGCAGCCGATGCGGAGAATATCGGTCTTGTCGGTTATGGTGAAATCAACGGCAACAATGAAAAATTCGCCGCGGGTTTGCCCGGCGGCGACGAACCGCGGCCGATGCTGATCCGGCTGCTGCGCTGCCGGAATGTCCGGCTGGAAAATCTGAGGCTCCATCAAGCCGCGTCCTGGACCGTCGCGTTCCTGGACTGCGACCGCCTCTGGTGCCGTGGTCTGGACATCTTCAATGACCGGCATTACAACGGCGACGGGCTGGATTTCGACAACTGCAGTGAAGTTTTCGTCACCGATTGTTCGATTCGCGGCACCGACGACAATTTATGTCTGCAGAACTCCCGGCCGGACAAACCGGTGCGCAATGTCCAGATCAGCAACTGTCATTTCAGTTCCCTCTGCGCCGCCATCCGGATCGGCTACCGCTCCGCCGGCGAAATTTCCAACGTCGTCATCGCCAACTGCACGTTTGAAAACGTCTGGCGCGAGGGGATCAAAATCGAATGCAGCGAAGGCGGCGTCATCCGCGATATCACCGCCGGCAATCTGACGATGCGCAATGTCACCAGGCCGCTCTTCCTCCTCCTGAACAACAGCAGGGTCATGCAGGCCTATCGGCCGCCCGGCGGCGCCATCCCCGCCATCGGCCGGCTGGAAGATCTCAAATTCAACAATATTCTGATCCATGACGACGACGAAATGCTGGCCGAACATCGCCGTTTCGGCGGGGAATTGATGGGTTCCCCCCGTTTCAACGGCATAAGGGCCGACGCCGCGGCCGAACATCCGATCGACGGCCTGGCGGTATCCAATCTCAGCTATCGGGTCATCGGCGGCGTAAAATCAACCGATTTGCCGAAGGAGTATCCATCGGTTCTGGACCAGCGCGACTCCTATCCCCCGGACGTGCCGGTGGTGGAAAACAACTATGCGCCGGCCTGGAGCCGGGCGGCCGCCGTCGACCTGCGCAATGTCCGGCATTTATCACTCGACCAGGTACAGATTCAACTGCGCTATCCGGATGAGCGGCCGCCGGTTATCCTGGAAAACTGCCAGCTGCTCCGCCATGACATCCGGCTGCCGGACTGATTTTTTGCTTTCCCGGGAAAAAATTTGGAAATCCTTGAAATTGATGTTACATTAATTTTCAACGCCGTATGCAAGATATTATGAGAGGAGACTTGCCTCCGAGTGTAATATCTTGCATACGGCGTTTTTCAGGAAATCCGAACAATTGAACCAAGCTGCCGGCGGATCGCCGACGCGCCGAAAGGAGATGCGGGATGAAGCGACATTGGCCCGAAACGATTCGATGGACATGGTGCCTGGCGGCAACGGCAATTTTCATGCTGGACGGCTGCGGCTTGTGGCAGAGCAAGACGCCGGAGGTCGCCGGGAAAGCCTGGCTGAACAATGCGAAGCCGGCCGGCGGCTTTTATCTGGCCTCCGACGGCGCGGTTTTGCCAATCAATTACCCCGAACCGAATGGACAATGGACGATGAAAAAAGATACCCTCACCATCTCCGACGCGAACGGCCAAGCGAGGGATTACCAGCTGGCTTCTCCGGCTGACAAACCGGAACTGACCGGCAACGGCCAGATTTACCGGGAGACGCCGGTTTCCGGCGCGATTCTCGATATCGAATGGGAACCGGTCTATCTCGACGGCCAACATGACATCGTCAAGCCGGCCATGCCGGAAGTCACGCTGATCTTCAATTCGGCCACCGGCCGTTTCAGCGGCTGCGGCGGCGTCAATCGCCTGTTCGGCGATTTTACCCTCACCGCTCCCGACCGCATCAGGATCGAACGAATCAATTCCACCCGGATGGCCGGGCCGGGCGCCCGTTATGAGGGCCTGTTCCTTTCCCGCCTGATCCATGCCGAACGTTATCTGGTGGTCGATGGCAACTTACAACTTTACAACAATGCCAATCAATTGCTGATCAGCTTTCAGCCGAACGTCAACTGACCGCCTTCCGGCAGCACCGCCCCTCTGCCGCCACTGAAATTCCGGCATTCCGGCGCCCAGCCGCCGGACGCCGGGAATTTCCTTTCTTCCAATCGGCCGGCAGCCGGGCAATCCCATTTGAAAAATTCCGGTTCGGCGCTATATTATTGGAATTATTCTGAAAACTTATCTGATTTGGTGCTCCGGTTATGAAATTGCAATCTCTCTTCCTGGCGATGGCGGCAGCCGTATTTTTCATCTGCCTTTCCGGTTATCACGGCCAGGAATTTTTCCACGCCTCTCCGCAGCACCTGCCGGCGTTCTCGCCATGGAATCAGCCTCCGGCCGACGCTCTGGGCGGCAACGCCGCCGAACTGGACCGCCGCAATCGGAGGCTGCTGGTTTCCGAATCGGAAGTTTTGGAAATCAGCGAAATGCGCCGGTCGTTCTCGCCGGAAGAGAAAGTCGTGTTGTCGGCTGAAAACACCTTCCGCGCTTCCCCGAAAAATTGTTTCAAACGATGTGTTTTTTCCCTTCATACCCCCTGTCTGGAGACTTACTTCTCCCTGCCGGTCGGCCGGGCGCCGCCGGTATACTCCTGCTGAACACCGTTCGGACAATTCTTATTGAATATGCTGTCGAAAAACCGTTTCCATCGGGAAACGGAGGGGTGTCGTACCCTGCTGCCGCCAGCGGCCGATAGTATTTACCGGAGATTTTCCATCCGCCGGGATGGAATTTCTGAACGGCGTTCGCACCGACCCTGCCAATACGGTCGGAATCACTTCGGTACGGCTTTCAGTCAACAATCGAATCCATTTTCCCTCCTTTCGGGACGGTTCCGGAAGGGAGGCATTGGGTTCTCATTCGGGTTATCGTCGTTTTGATCCCTTATAACGACGTTCTCCATCCATACAGGAATCTCTTTTACCATGACTACCAATGAATATCCGGCTTCCATCACCATCGTCTCCGAACTCAACGCCCGCCACTGCGACGACCTTTTCATGCAATTGTGCCAAGTCGCCGCCCGGGACGACAACGCCCGCGTTTGCGGCTTGTCGGCCGACAAAATTTTCGAACTGGTGAAGGCGCGTGAAGCATTGGCTTCTACCGCCATCGGCAATGGTTTGATCCTTCCGCACATCCGGCTGAACGACCTGGAATGCCTGGTCGTCGTCTTCGGCCGCCTGGATCAGCCGATGAATCATCCGACGCCGGACGACCAGCCGCTGGCCATCGCCTGCCTCCTGCTGGTACCGAACAGCAAACCGGTGGAAGGCCTCCGCTTTATGGCCGATCTCGGCAGTTGCATGCGCTCGGAAGAAAAACGCAACCGGCTGCTGGCCGCCCAGACCGGCTTGGAACTCAAAGAACTGCTGGCCACGCAACGCAGCACCACCCATACGTTGATCGCGGCGGACATCATGGCGCCGCCGCGTCTGTTCGTCACGCCGGAAACGCAATTGCGCCAGGCGACCAGGATGATGGCGGAAAATCGTCAGGAAATCCTGCCGGTCCTGGACGACGGCAAACTGGTCGGCGAACTGAGCAGTACGGAACTGTTCAAACTCGGCATTCCGGATTTTTTCAACCAGCTCAAAAGCGTCGGCTTCATCCGCTATTTCGATCCGTTCGAGAAATATTTCGCCGTCGAAGCGGCGTCCTGCGTCGGCGACGTGATGAACCGGGAACTTCCGACCTTCCACGAAAATGCCACCCTTATCGAGATCGTTTTCGGCATCAGCGTTCTCAAACAGCAGATGATTTACATCACCAATCATCGGCAGGAACTGCTCGGTATCATCAGTCAGGCGCTGCTGCTTGAAAGAATCATCAATCTGTAAATTTTCAGGGAGAAATCGTTAACTCATGTGGACAGGAATTATCATTTTCATTCTGGCCTACTGCCTCATCGCCTCCGAAAAGGTTGACAAAACCATTGCGGCGATGCTGGGAGCCGGCTTGATGGTGGCGTTCCAGGTGGCCGACTTCTCGGCCATGCTGGGCAAAGTGGATCTGAACGTGCTCGGTCTTCTGATCGGCATGATGATCATCGTCAATATCATGGCAACGACCGGCGTTTTCGAATATCTGGCAGTGCTGATCGCCCGTCAGACCAAAGGCAACGGAATCCTGGTCACCGCGGAATTCCTATTGGCAACCGCGGTGATTTCAGCCTTCATGGACAACGTAACCACGGTGATTCTGATGGCGCCGATCACCATTTTGATCACGCAACTGCTCGGCTTGCCGACGGTGCCGGTGCTGATCCTCGAAGCGCTCTTTTCGAACATCGGCGGCACGGCAACCCTGGTCGGCGACCCGCCGAACATTCTGATCGGCGCCAGCTGCAATTTGAGCTTCAACGACTTTCTGCTCAATTTGGCGCCGATTGTCCTGGTCATCATGGCGATTATGCTCGGATTGGTCGTACTGCTGATGCGCAAACGGCTGCGGAGCAACCCGGACGCCATCGCCCAGGTTCTGCTGACCGATCCCAAGCAGGCGATTCTGCTGCCGCGCCGGTTGCTGCGCTCCCTGCTCGTCTTCGGGCTGGTGCTGCTCGGCTTTTTCACCAGCCGGCTGACCGGGCTGGAACCGGGGCTGATCGCCATCTGCGGCGCTTTCGCCATGGCGCTGGTCTGCCGGATCGAACTGAGCACGATGCTTGAAAAAGTCGAATGGAACACCATCCTCTTCTTCTGCGGGCTTTTCATGATGGTCGGTGCGCTCGAACTGGTCGATGTCTTCTCACTGCTGGGCCAGAAAATGGTCGAATTGACCCAGGGCAATTTCGCCCTGACGATGATGATCATCCTCTGGGGCAGCGCGGTGCTTTCCGCCATCATCGACAATATTCCGCTGGTCATCTCGATGATTCCATTGATTCATTCGATCGTCCCGGTTTTCGCCCAGCAGATGGGTCTCCAGGGCGAGGAAGCCATCCGGCTGCAGATCAGCGAACCGTTGTTCTGGGCCCTGGCGCTCGGCGCCTGCCTCGGCGGCAACGGTACTCTGATCGGCGCGTCGGCCAACGTGGTGATCGGCCAGATCGCCAACAAGAACCGTTACAAACTGTCCTTCAAGGATTTCACCTGTTATGGTGCGCCCTGCATGATCGTCAGCGTTCTGATCTGTACGGTCTATCTCTACTTCAGATATCTGCGCTGAAAAGGCCTGTTATATCTGGCAGGTGCGCCAACCATCCGGCGCACCTGCCAAGCAGTTCCCACCGATGACGCCATACCGGTCTTTCACCGGTCACGGCGCCAGTCGGCCGCAGGCCGTTGCGGAGTGACACGAAAAACCTCCGGGGATAAAAACGCTGACGGCAACTCCAATTGCGAGCAATCGTTTTTTACCTGCCCTCTCCTTCGTCAACGCAAATATCATCGATTTCTTCTTTTTCCCCGTTCCGGGACGCCTGAAACGGCGCAACTCCTTCGCTCGCCTGCAAATAAAAACCGCAATAGAAGAAGGCATTGATCAAATAAACCGCCGTTCCCCCCAACCAGGCAACGAATACACACCATGGGATGCCGGCCAGCACGATGACCGGCCGGTGCCGGAGCCATTGCCGTGTGGAATGGCGCCGGAGCACCGGTCACCGGATTGGCAAATACGGTTCGTGAGCGGCTTCGGACATCGCCTGGACATTGGCCGGCGGCACGTTCGGCAGCAATGCCTCGTGGCTGGGACTGACGATCAGACTCGGCGCCAGACAGCGCCGGACCCGCCGCACATCGGCACGGATCGCATCAGGCGTGCCGTGCACCAGCAGATGCTGGGTGTCGATGCCGCCGAAAAAAGCCAGCCGGCCCCGGAACTGCGCCAGACTTTCCGCTTCCATATGAGCGGCGCAGGCCTGCAGCGGATGGAGGGCGTCGACCCCCAGCCGGATTAAATCCGGAATGACTTTGACGATGGCGCCGCAGGAGTGCAGCAATACCTGTTTTCCGGCGGCATGGCCGAGATCGGTCAGTTTTTTGAAATACGGAAAAACGAACTCCTGAAAGGCGTCCGGGCTGATCATGATATCCAGTTGCGTGCCGAAGTCGTTGCCGAAAAAGAAACCGTCCACGTCCTCACCGGCTTCCCGGAAGAAACGCTCCGTGCCGGCCAGATAAAAATCCACCACGTGTCCGGTCACCGCTTTGACGATTTCCGGGTGCGTATACATCTTGATGAAATAATTCTCCATACCGAACAAGTCGCCGACCAGATGGAAAAACGGACTCCACATGCCGCTGGCGCGATAACGATCCCCGGCGCCGCGTACCGCCGCCAGTTCGGCCGAAAAATCAAACGCCTCCGGAGCCGGCCACGGATAGGCTTCCACTTCCGCCAGCGACTCGCAATCGGAAAAAATTCCGGCCGCGCTCAATCCCTCGCTCTTGCGGGGATTGGGAAACGGCTGGCCGCCATTGGCCTTGTAGCCGCCGTCACAGGGCAGCCAGCTCAGATCATCCCGCAGAACACGGCGCACTTCTTCGTTGCTTTCCGCCTGAAAATAACTTCGCAGCAGCGGCCAGGCGTCGGCGTGCGGATTCCCCATCCAGAAACCACTGCGTGGTACTGATTCACCATTGATAATCCGCCGGATCAGTGTTCTTGAGTCGATGGTCATTTTTCTTCTCCCAAACGATTTGACAATTTCCCAATCGGTTTTATCCTTATAATAACCGTCCAAGAACCAAGACGCCATAGTATTGTTTCGCCTATTTATAGTATCAACTCAACCTGGATGCCAAAAAAATGAAAGCAGAACATGGATTATGCTTCGAATTGACGCCAGAAAATCGGCCGCTGCTGATCCGGGCCGGTTTCTTTCGGATCGGCGACCGGAATTTCGAAACGGAATATTGTCTGGAGGATTTTCATGCGCTGCATTTGTACGCTTATTCCGGTTCGCTCCGGACGGCAACGGAATGCTTCGAACTGGCGCCCGGCGATCTGACGCTGACGCCGGCCGGCACTATCACCAGTTACGCCCTGGAACCCCCCGGAACTCACCTGTGCATCCACTTCGAACTGGCTCCGCAGGGCAACACAAGCTTGCCGTTTCACTGGCCGACCGGCAAACTGCCGGAACGGCTGACTGACGACCTGACGGAACTCGTCGCCCTGTTCCGCTGCAGCGACGACCCGGAAAAACGGACCGCGGCGGAAAATCTGCTGTTGTCCGCGCTGTTCCGGCTCAAATGCCAGCCGCAGCACACCGCCTTCCCGGACCGGCGTATTTCGCGGCTGCTCTATGAACTCGATCGTTCCTCCGACAGTCCGGTCTGCATCACAGCGCTGGCGCAGCGTTTCGCCGTCAGCCAGACCCACCTGACCCGGAAGTTCAGGCAGCAGACCGGCATGACCATCGCCCGCTACGTCATGCATCGCCGCATCGACAAAGCCCGCTACCTCCTGGCCGCCAGCAATCTGAGCATCAAGGAAATCGGCACGGCCGTCGGCTACGCCACACCGCAGGAATTCAACAAACGATTCCGCCAGTTGGCCGGCGTCTCCCCTTCGGCTTACCGGCAAAAAGAACGACGGCCGATCAGCCTGAACTGACCGGCCGGCAATATTTACAGTTCATTCCATCATTCGGCAGCCGCCCGGAAACCGAAAAGCCGGCCGCCGAAATCGGCGGCAAAAAGCCAACCATTTCCAGCCGCCACCGAGGACAAAACCGGCACGCCCAGATCGATTTTCTGTTTCACTTGTCCAGTCTGCAATTCCAGCGCATACAAAAATCCGTCGCTGGCGCCAATCCATACGGTATCCCCCAGCACGACCGGACTGCTCTCCACCGTCCTGCTCCGCCAGTGATATGGCGCAGTGTCCAGCAAGGCCGGCTGAATTTCCTCGCACTGCCAGCGCACGTCAAAGGTCGCTAAATCGACGGCCATCAAACCATGGTTCGCCGTACCGACCAGCACCAGGCCACCGACAACCACCGGTGCAGTCGCCGACTGCAGATCGGCCGGCAACTCCTTGCTGCGCAGAATCTCGCCACTACGCGGTTCGATTTCCAGCAATTGGCGGTAACCCTTGGCATAAGCTTTGCCGTCATGGAACACCGCCGGCGCCGACTGAAATCGCGTGTCGTCATCACGATGCTGCCACAGCAATTCACCGGTCGCCGCATCCATCCCGTACAACGCCCGCCAATTGGCGGAAGTGATCAATACGCCATCGCCAACCGACAAGGTATTGACCGTCGATTCGCCTTCGTCCCAGGCGGTATTGTGCCACAACGCCTTGCCGCTGGCCGCCTCGTAAGCCGCCAGGCTCCGCCGCTGTCCGGCATAGAGCACGCCGTCGGCATACGTCACCCCGCCGGCCACCGCCGGCAAACCGTCGGTCGGGGAATCGGCTTTCCAGGCCAACGTCCCATCGGCCATCCGCAGCGCATAGACATTGCCGCGGGCATCCTGGGCAAACACCAGCCCTTCCCCGCAGGCAATCGAATTCTTGACCGAATAACCGGTCGTGAAATGCCAGAGCTCCTCGCCACCGGCCGCATCATAGGCATAAATGCCGCCGCGCCCGGCATCGCCGTCATCCATGCAGCCGGCAAACACCTTGCCGCCGGCCAAAATCGGCGCAACCATGAAATTCTCGCCCGGCATCTGCTGCAGCCACTGCAATTGCACCGCCGGAATCGCCGAATCCGGCCGATAACCGCTGTGCATCGCATTGCCGAGCAGATTATTCCATTCGCCGGTCACCGGCGTTTCCGCCGCTGCCGGCGGCGACCAGACAAACGATTTCGTCTGTTCGAACTCTTCGCCGTCCACCCGGCTGGCAACCACTTTCAGTTGAAACGTCTTTCCTGCGGCGGCCGGCGGAACCGGCAACGAACCGCTCCAGACCAGACCGTTTTCACTGCGCAGAACGACGCTGCCGAGCACCTGGTCATCGCTGCCGAGCACGGCCTTTACAGCGATGACCGGCGCGCCGGAATTGTAAGCCGCCACCGATATCGGCAATTCCTGCCGGCCGGCCGGAATCATGTTCTCACCTGGCACGGCAATGCTCAGATGGTCGGCAAACCCACCCCAGATCAGATAGCTGGCGAGCCGGCCATCCTCTCCGGCTATCATCATCCGGCTGCAGACCGGTGAATGGTCGATGCCGCCTTTGTTCGGCAGGCCGGTGCAATAGCTGGCGCTGCCGTCGGCATGCTTGTTGACGATATTGTTGTGCCAGTGGCCGTAAACCCAGGCTTTGAAATTATGTTCATTCAAATCGACCTGCAAGCCGTCATGGCCGGCGATCCGCTTTTTCCCCCCGGAAGCGAGCAATTCATGGCCGAGGACGATCAACGGCTTGTTATCCGGAATCACTTGAAACAATTTCTGCAGATAATCGCCGAAATCGGCCAGATCATACGGCAGCTCGACATCTCCGTAATTCATCGGCGCCGCCACGACCAGATACGGCCCCCATTCGAAGGAGTAATAATATGGGTCGAGAAAACTGCTGTAGTCTTTACCATCCACCGGCGCGATGATATCATGATTGCCGACCGTGATATAAACCGGTACGCCGACTTTTTCGGAAGTGAAATTCGCCGCGTGCGCTTTGATGCCGTCGATCCGGCACAGGTCGCCGGTATGGACGATGAAATCCGGCCCCACGGCCTTCACCAGCGCCTTCAGGTTCGGCAGCCAGGAGTCGAACTCCTCCGTTTCGCTGTCGGCCACCTGCAGAAACATGCCGCGGAACGGTCCGGCCGGCCGCATCGCGAAATTCAGCGCCGTCTGCTCCGCCGGCAATCGGTAAAACCAGCGGTCCGCCCGGTAAGCGCGCGGTTGATGCACATAAACGCTTTTCTGGCCGTCGCGCACTTCCAGTTCGTAATGCCCGGCGGCATCCGTTCTGGCGAAATTGACGCCGTCGCTGACCAGAAATCCCGGCAAACCGCTTTCTCCGGCATCCGGTTCGCCATTGCCGTTGTCATCCAGGAATACTTTTCCTTCCACCGTTGCCGCCGCCAGGTTCATCCCGGCCGCCAGACACAACGCCGACATCCAGATTGTCTTCTTCATCCAGTCTGTCCTAAAAAGTTAAAAGTTTTCCGTCACCCGCCTTTCAATTAAGCATCTTTTCGGCGAACTGCAACCCCCGCATAGCTGACAACATGGGAAAAATCGCCGGTTTTTTCACCGGAAGTGGTATAGTGAACCAATTCAACCACATAATCGCCGCCCGCCGATTCCAGGACCGCCAGCAGCAGCTTGATCGCATTGGCGCCGCAGATGGTCGCCCCGGTCTCCGCCAGATAACGCTCAAAGCCATCCAGATCCCTTCGTACAATCAAATCGACCGCTCCCAAGTCCAGCGCCTTGAGCCGTTCCGGCACCGCTTCGACAAAGGGAAGATAATCAAAGGCCCGGCCATAATGGGTAAAATCCGAACTGATCACCCACAACGTCTCATCGTTCCAGAACGCCCGCCAGGCCGGGGCCAACCGCCGCGCCTCCGCCGCGGAAAGCATGCCGACGACGGCCGGCAGCAGCGGACGAGCGCCGAAACAATACTGCAACAGCGGCAATTCCACTTCCAGCGCATGTTCGCCGGCATGCGCCCGGTCGGCATAACCGATCATACCGCCCGGCGCCGACGCCAGCTGCGCCATCGCCACCCGGTCCAGCGGCAAAACGCCGAGCGGCGTGGCAAAAGCGTCGTAATCGGCCAGCGCCACGCCCCGGAAACCGATCCGGTGCGACGGCGCCATCACCAGATAACGGCGCCACGGCGCCTCTTCCACCGTCAACAATGTCGCCAGCGCCGTCGTCCCGGAATACCCATATCCGGCATGCGGCAGAATCACCGCCGCACTCGGCCGCGGCCGGATGGCCGGCAACAACCTTCCGGCCGCCGCCTTACAATCCTCCAGCCGGCGACGGAGCGCCGCCGGATCCGCTTCATAAAAAGTTCCGGCCGCCGCCGTTTCCCGTATCCGAACCATCGCGTCCTCCTTCCGCCAAGCCGGCTTGAATTACTTCCGCATCTGCAAATACAGTTCGGTCACCTTCAACAGCCGGTCGACATCGGCCTCGGCGCCGACGCTGATCCGCACATAAGCGCCGGTCGTTTCCCCGCTGAAATAACGAACCAGGATCGCCTGTTCGCGCAGCATCTTGAAAAAACGCCCGCCATCCCGGTCCGGCGGCGCCGCAAAGACGAAATTGGTCGACGACGGCACGACATCGAAGCCCAAACGGGCCAGCTCCGCCGTCAGGCGGGTTCTGGTCGCCCTGATTTTGGCGACGTTCTGTCGCAGATAAGCCTGATCCTGCAAAGCGGCCTGGCCGATGAACTGGGTCAGCATATCGACGTTGTAGGAGTCTTTGACCTTGTACATGCCCTCGATCAACCGCCGGGATCCCATCGCCAAACCGAGCCGCAGCCCGGCCAGCGAATAGCTCTTGGACAGCGTCCGCGAAACGATGACATTGTCGAATTCCCGCGCCAGATCCAGGCAGTTGTCGTCGGCAAAATCGGCATATGCTTCGTCAAACAGCACGACGCCGTTGAAACGGCCGCAAATTTCAGTCATCGCCCGATGGCAGAACGTGTTGCCGGTCGGCGCGTTCGGCCGGGTGATAATCAGCAGATTCGCCCCCTTCGCCCGGTCGAGCAAATCAGCCGGCAGCGAGAAGTCGCCGGAATTCAAGCGGATCGGCATCACCGGCGCCGCCTGGATTTCCGCCAGCGAAAAGTAGAGCGAATAGGTCGGCATCAGGCAGGCCAGCGGCCGGTCCGGCGCGGTAAAGCAACGAAACGCCATCGTCAAAATGTCATCGGACCCATTGCCGGCAATCACTTCATCGCGCTTGAAACCGTACAGCCGGGCGGCCGTTTCGCACAGGTCGTCGGCCCGGGGCGACGGATAACGCCGCAGATGTTCATAATCGAAGGATTGCAGCACTTCCGCCACCTTCGGCGACGGCGGATAGGGATTTTCATTGGTATTCAGTTTGATCAGATTGGCCATTTTCGGCTGTTCGCCGGGCACATAGCCGGCCATCGCTTCCACCGCCGACCGGAAATAAGAGTTGTTGTTCATTTTACCCTCGGAAACTAAACTTTCACTTTCGTATTGGTTCTTACAGGGGTAATATATGTTCGAACCGGATTTATGCAACCCCGGACCCCTTTTTCCAATCGGGGAGGAATCCATTTTTTACAGAAAATTTACACTTGTTCCGATGAAATTGTCCAATTCGGCCGTCCACCGAACTCCGGCCGAAGCACATCCGAGTAAGATTCCGGGATATTGGCTGTTTATTTTTTACCGGGCATCCTGCGGGATGGTCGCGGTTGGATTTCAACCGATACCGGGTGCGGAGCTATGCCATCTTGCGAAATTCTGATCGGAAAAACTTGCGAAAACCTGCTTGACAGATTATTGTAAAGTCGTTTCTATATGTATAATAATCATCAGGAGAAGTAATCTTTTGATATACAAACGTCTTATCTGGGCGGGAATATTCATATTCATTCTTGCCTACCTCGGCACCATTTGGTATCGGCCGCTCTTCATGCCGGACGAAACCCGTTATGCCGAAATCGCCCGGGAAATGATCGCCAACGACAATTACGTCGTTCCGACCCTGGCGGATTTGAAATATTTCGAAAAACCGGTCATGGGTTACTGGCTGACGGCCGGTTCCTTCCTGCTCTTCGGCGAAACTCCATTCGCCGCCCGGCTGGCGCCGGCGCTGGCCGCATTGTTGGGCGGAGCGTTGCTCTGGCTGCTGGTCCGCCGGACGGAGGACGCCAAACTGGCGCTGGGCGCGACGATGATTTATCTGACCTGCATATTGGTTTTTGCCATCGGCACCTATCTGGTCCTGGACAGTATTCTGGCCTTTTTTCTGCTGGGAACCCTCGTCGCGTTCTATTATGCGCTGGAAGAAACCAGTTCGAACCGAAAATTTCTTTATCTGGTGCTGACCGGCCTTTTCGCCGGCGGCGCTTTCCTGACCAAGGGATTTCTGGCCTTTGCCGTCCCCGGCTTGACGGTCGTTCCCTATTTGATCTGGCAGAAGCGTTACAAAGCATTCTGGACGATGCCGTGGATTCCGCTGCTGGCGATGCTGGCAGTCGTGCTGCCGTGGGCGCTGCTGGTCCATCAGCGCGATCCGGACTACTGGCGCTATTTCATCGAAGTCGAACATCTCGGCAAATTCACCACCGGCCAGGGCAGTGATGACCGTTCGGAACCGTTCTGGTATTTCATCCCGGTCCTGCTCGGCGGATTGCTGCCCTGGACACTGCTGCTGCCGGTCGTCATCAAGGGCTACGCCGGAAAAGTCAGGACATTGTTTCAAAATTCCCTGTTGCGTTACGCGGTCTGTTCCGCCGCCTTCCCATTCCTGTTCTTCTCCATCTCAAGCGCCAAACTCGGCACCTATATCCTGCCCTGTTTTCCCGGATTGGCCATCCTGGTCGCCGCCGGCTTGCGAAGCTATTTCGCCCAAGGCGATCTCCGGTGGTTCGAGCTGACCGTCAAATTATTCCGTTCGCTGCTGGTGGCCTCCGGACTGGCTTTCATCGTCTATCAAACCGCCGCCGCCGTCGGCAATCTGCTGCCGGCGGAAGCCGCCCTCTATAACCGCCACGAGCGCTGGTTGTGGGTTGCCGCCGTACTGGCAGTGATCGTCTGGTGTTTCGTCCTCAATCAGATCAAAAAATATTCGGACGGCTTTATCAAGACTGCACTGTTTGCCGCCGGTCCGCTGGCGGCGATGCTGGTGGCGCATTTCGTCATGCCGGCCCGGCTGGTCGATAAACTGGCGCCGGAGCCGTTTCTGGAAATCCTGGCCGACCGGCTGACGCCGGAAACCCGGATCGTCGCCTTCAAACACCTGGTACCGGGGGCCGCCTGGAGCTGGAAACGCGCTGACATCATGCTGTACGAAAGCCGCAGCGAATTGGGGTACGGGCTGGATCGGCCGGAAGGCGCCGGCCGGCTGGTGTCGCCGGAGGAGTTCGAACAGTTGGCCGCCTCCGGCCAACCGGTCGTCATCGTCATGGATTCCGCCAAACGTATCAAGCGGCTGCCGCCCGGAGATTTGAAAGTGACCTCCGGCGGCGGCATCATGTATATGGAATATTCCGGCTCCAACCAAGAAAATGACGATGGGAAATAACTGTAAACTGTTTCGCTGGGGCGTAATCGCCTTTTTTCTGTTGACCTACCTCCTGCCGCTGGGCTGGCGGCCGATGATCACTCCGGACGAATTCCGCTATGGGGAAATTCCACGGGAAATGATTGCCTCCGGCGACTATATTTCGCCGCGGTTGATCGGCATCCGTTATTTTGAAAAACCGGTCTACGGCTATCAATTGACTGCGCTTTCGATGCTTGTTTTCGGAGAAAACGCTTTTGCGGTACGGCTGCCCTCCGCCTTGTGCGCCGGCCTGGCCGCCTGGCTGCTGTATTTTCTGGTGTTGAAATTCCGCAAAGACGAAGCATTGGCCCTGTTGAGCAGCCTCCTCTATTTGACCTGCGGGCTGGTCTACGGCATCGGCGTCTTTGCGGTGCTGGACAGCCAGATGACCGCATTCATCACCGGCATCCTGGCATTCTACTTTCTGGCCCTCCATGCCGAAGCGCCCCGGGAACGCCGAAAATATCTGGTTTTGAGCGGCTGTTGCTGCGGATTGGCTTTTCTGACCAAAGGTTTTATCGCCTTTGCGGTGCCGGCGGTGACGGTCATCCCCTATCTGTTGTGGGAAAGGCGTTTCAAAGCCATGTTCACCACTCCCTGGCTGCTCCTGCTTTTCGCCGTGCTGGTCGCCGGACCGTGGTGCCTGGCAATCCACTGGGAGGAGCCGAGTTTCTGGCACTACTTCTTCTGGGTCGAACATTACCAGCGTTTCTTCGAAGAGACCTCCGGACAGCACCCGGAACCGTTCTGGTTCTTTCTGCCGGTCATACTCGGCGGCATTTTTCCGGCCGCGCTGCTGCTGGGCGGCATGATTCTCGGGTTCAAACAGCGGGTCAAAACGCTGTGGCGCGATCCGCTGCTCAAATACGCGCTGCTGTGGTTCATTATGCCGTTGCTCTTTTTTTCCTGTTCCAGCGGCAAACTGGCGACCTATGTCCTGCCCTGCTTCGCACCGCTGGCCATCATCGGCGCGACCGGGCTGCTCGCCTATCTTCGTGCCGGCGGCCGGAAAACGTTGGATCTCACGCTGAACATCCTGGCCATCATATTGCTGGTGGCGGCCGTTGGCTTCACGGTTGCCCAACTTCTGGTCCATCTGGATCTCTGCCCGGGACTTTACAGCAAAGCGGAATTTTACAAATGGATTCCACCGGTGGTCACCGTTCTTTACTGGGGCGGCATCCTCTGGTTTTTCCGCCGCAAAGCGCTGTCCTTCCGGCTCGGCACGTTCTTTTTCGGCCTGGCGCTGGTGATCATTGCCGGCCAGGCCGCGTTCCCCCACCAGGTCGGCGTCGGCAAGGCGCAGGCGGAACAACTGGAAAAATTCCGGCAGAACATCCCGGATGACGCCGTATTGTTGGTTCACCCGAACGTCATGCACGCGGCAGCCTGGATTTACCGCCGCACCGACTTTTATTTTCCGCATACCGGCGGCGAGTTGGAACACAGCTTGTCCGCTTATCCGGAATACGCCGATCGCCTGATCACCGGCGATCGTTATGCCGAATTCATCCGCCAAAACCAGGACCGGTTGATCCTGCTGATGCGCAGCCGCAGCCCGAATTATCTGCCGGCAGGTTGGAAACAACCGCCATTCGAGCGCTGTGAAGACCGTCTCTGGCTGGTGAAATTTCAAGACTGAAGGATCGCGTAAAATGGAACGCCTGCTGTTGTTGAAGCAATTTCTCAAAAATCCGTCCCGTATCGGCGCGCTGTGTCCGTCTTCCCGCTCACTCTGCCGCCAGATGATCAGGGAAATCGGCATGGAACGCGCCGGGGCAGTGGTGGAGCTGGGGCCCGGCACCGGAGTCATCACCCGGGAAATTCTGGCGACCCTGCCGGATGGTTCGGAATTTTTCGCCGTCGAACTCGATCCGGAAATTTACCGCCGCTTTCACCATGCGTACCCGCAAGTCAATGTCTTCAACTGCAGCGCCGAAGAATTGACGACGCTGGTCGCCACCTCGCCGATGAACAAAGTGGACGTCATCGTCTCCGGCCTGCCGTGGGCGGCTTTTCCCGGCGACCTTCAGGACCGTATCCTCGACGCGATCGTCTCCAATCTGAATGAAGGCGGTTATTTTACCACATTCGCCTATCTGCAGGGCTTGTTGCTGCCGGCCGGAATTCGTTTCCGTCACCGTTTGAAGCAGCATTTCCGCGAAGTGAAAATTTCACCGGTGGTCTGGCGCAATTTGCCGCCGGCGGTGGTGTACCGCTGCCGGCATTGACGCCCAGCTTCAATGTCCGGCGCCGTCGCCTCTCCCGGAACCGGCAGCTTTGAGCCGTTCGGACAACGGACACGAAAACTCACCGCAGTTGCAAGCGCCAAGCATTTCCCGCCCCAGGCGCAAGCATATCGATCCGCCTCAAATCTTCGCCAGATATTCCGCCACCGCCTGATCGGCCGGCAGCAAGCGGCAGGACGGCAGCGAGCGGCGCGCCACCCAGCGGAACAACTGCCGTTCCTGCGGCCGAATGACCGCCTCCGCCGGCAGAAGCGTGCGCAGAAAGAACAATTTGACCTGTTTGGTTTCGTAACGGAACTCGGTAAGGTTGAGAATGTCGAAAACAACAGCTTCGACCGCCAGTTCTTCGCGCAACTCCCGTTTCAGGCATTGTGCCGGCGATTCCCCCGGTTCCAATTTTCCGCCGGGAAATTCCCAGAAATCGGCCAATTCCTTACCGGCCGGCCGGGAACACAACAAACACTGATCGCGCCGCAGAATCACCGCAGCCGCCACTTCAATCGTTCGCATTCTTCTTTCATCCGTAAAATTTTTGGCAACCCTTTGACAATGCCGCAATGGCATGATACTTTACAATGGTTTTGAACAAAAACAATCTTGAACCGGAAAACGTTATGCCTATTTTTGAATATCGCGGCCGCCAGTGCGGCCGGGAATTTGAAGCGTTGTTGAAACGCCGTGAAGAAACGGTGAATTGTCCCGCCTGTCATTCCGAAGAGTTGGAACGTAAATTTTCGGCCTTTGCCGTCGCGGCCAACACGCCTTCGGGTTGTGCCGCCGCTGAAAATTGTCCTTCCGCCCACCAGTGCGGCGGCAACTGCGGCTGCCATCAGCATTAAATGACCGAAAGGAGACCATGTACCATGCGGAAATTGAACTGCCATCGGGTCGCATTCTTCGGCAGTGTGCTGTTTACGGCCCTGGTGTTGCTGGCCGCCGGTTGTTTCAGCGTCGGCAACAATCATCTGGAAGTCAAACACCTGGTTGACCATCTGGCAGCCAGCAACATTCCGGTCACTGCGGTGGCGCCGGTGAATCCCAAGCTGCTGGGAGCCGGCGAGGGTTTGGCCGTGACCATAGCTCTGCCCGACGGCAAGGAACAGGATATCGGCGTCTACAAATACAACATCGATGTCGAAACGCAGCGGAAGAAATTGGATTTCTGCAAGGAAAATGGTTTCGTCTATGTGAACGGGCTGAAATTCCAGACCTTCGTCAACGGTTCCTTCGTGTTGATCGGAGTCGAAAAGAATCCCTATAAAACGGAAATTCTCAAGGCATTAGAAACCTTCGGCCGGAATTAATCGTTCCTCTTCATTCAAACATCGTCTCGCAGTAGTCGTCCGGCACGTCCTCTACTCCTCTACGCGTCTGTCGTTCATAATGTCGAAACAAAAAGACCCCCTTATGCATGCCGGGTGCGACCGTAATGCAGGAGGGGGTAAGATAAAGATCCGGCGTCGTGCTACTCTCCCACACTCGTATGTGCAGTACCATCGCCGCAGAAGCCCTTAACTACCGTGTTCGGGAAGGGAACGTGTGTTTCAACTTCGCTATGGGCGCCGGAATAAAAAATCAATTTAAGAAGAGTCTGAATGAAGCGAGCAACTCATATAAACAACTGAGTCTTGCAACTTTTTCGGCATAGCTCCCCTTTTTTTGAAGAGGGAAACGATGAAGAAAAAGGTGGTTAAGCCTCACGGCTGATTAGTACTGCTAAGCTGAACTCATTGCTGAGCTTACACCTGCAGCCTATCGAGGTTGTAGTCTTCAACCTGCCTTCAGTCTAAAAGAAGGGATATCTTGTCTTCGGGCGGGCTTGGCGCTTAGATGCTTTCAGCGCTTATCCGTTCCCAACATAGCTACCCGACAGTGCCGCTGACGCGACAATCGGAACACCAGAGGTTAGTCATTCCCGGTCCTCTCGTACTAAGGAATGCTCCCGTCAAATATCCTGCGCCTGCGGAGGATAAGGACCGAACTGTCTTACGACGTTCTGAACCCAACTCGCGTACCACTTTAATCGGCGAACAGCCGAACCCTTGGGACCTTCTACAGCCCCAGGATGTGATGAGTCGACATCGAGGTGCCAAACAGCGGCGTCGCTATGGACGCTTGGCCGCTATCAGCCTGTTATCCCCAGAGTACCTTTTATCCGTTAAGCAACGACGATTCCACATTCCATCGCTGGATCACTAGGCCCTGCTTTCGCAACTGTTCGACCTGTCGGTCTTACAGTAAAGCACACTTCTACCCTTACGCTCTGCACACGATTGCCAACCGTGTTGAGTGTACCTTCGGGCTCCTCCGTTATGATTTAGGAGGAAACCGCCCCAGTCAAACTGACCCTCTGACACTGTTCCCTGACCGGCTTCACGGTTCGGGGTTAGATATTCAATTACAACAGGGTGGTATTTCACCTGTGGCTCCACCGGTACTGGCGTAGCGGCTTCACAGCCTCCCACCTATGCTACACAATCATAACCAAATACCAATATCAGATTACAGTAAAGGTTCATGGGGTCTTTCCGTCCTTCCGCAGGTATCCGGCATTTTCACCGGAATTACAACTTCGCCGAGATCCACGTTGAGACAGTGCTGGCATCGTTACACGATTCGTGCAGGTCGGAACTTACCCGACAAGGAATTTCGCTACCTTAGGACCGTTATAGTTACGGCCGACATTCACCAGGGCTTCAGTTTGAAGCTTCGCTTGCGCTAACCTCTCCCCTTGACCTTTTGGCATTGGTCACGTGTCACTCCCTATACATCCTCTTACGAGTTAGCAGAGAGCTGTGTTTTTGTTAAACAGTCGCACCAGCCTCTTTGTTGCAACCGTCGCAGGCTTGGGGAGCAAGTCCCTACACCATGACGGCACCCCTTATTCCGAAGTTACGGGGTCAATTTGCCGAGTTCCTTAACGTGGTTTCTCTCGCGCACCTTAGGCTTCTCGCCTCACCTACCTGTGTCGGTTTACGGTACGGATACCTGATCATCAAACGCTTAGAAGTTTTTCTCGTCAGCGTAGCATCGATAAATTCGTCGAAACTTGCGTTCCAACTACCTTACACCTCTGGGGCATATGTGATACGCATTTGACTGTATCACGCCTTAATGGCTTCGACCAACACTTTCAATCGTTGGCTCATCTAGCATACTGCGTCGCTCCATCACTACGATCAGATAGTACAGGAATATTAACCTGTTGTCCATCGACTACGCCTTTCGGCCTCGCCTTAGGGTCCGACTAACCCTGGGCGGACGAACCTTCCCCAGGAATCCTTAGGTTTTCGGTGACCGGAATTCTCATCCGGTTTTTCGCTACTCATGCCTGCATGGTCACTTGTATAAAGTCCACCTCCGATCTCTCATCGGCTTCTACCCATATACAACGCTCTTCTACCACTGTAACAATTGTTACAATCCGCGGCTTCGGTTTTAAGCTTCAGTCCCGATCATCTTCGGCGCAGAATCACTCGACCAGTGAGCTATTACGCACTCTTTAAATGATGGCTGCCTCTAAGCCAACATCCTGGCTGTTTATGCAACTCCACATCCTTCAACCACTAAGCTTAAATTTGGGACCTTAACCGGCGGTCTGGGCTGTCTCCCTTTCGACAATGAAGCTTATCCCCCACTGTCTGACTCCTGCGGTACGATTTACGGTATTCGGATTTTGATAGTTGTTGGTACCCCGGTAAGGGCCCGCGAACAGTCAGTGATCTACCCCCGTAAATTATTGCGCAAGGCTATCCCTAAAGATATTTCGAAGAGAACCAGCTATCACTGGGTTTGATTGGCCTTTCACCCCTATCCACAGCTCATCCAAACATTTTTCAACATGAACTGGTTCGGTCCTCCACTCCGTGTTACCGGAGGTTCAACCTGGCCATGGATAGATCACCCAGCTTCGGGTCTACTCCAACGAACTAGTCGCGCTATTCACACTCGCTTTCGCTTCGGCTCCGTTCTTAACTTAACCTCGCTCGTTAGAGTAAGTCGCAGGCTCATTATGCAAAAGGCATGCGGTCGCTTGCGCTCCCACACTTTGTAGACACATGATTTCAGGAACTTTTCACTCCCCTAACAGGGGTGCTTTTTCACCTTTCCCTCACGGTACTATTCGCTATCGGTCACTGGCTAGTATTTAGCCTTGGAGGGTGGTCCCCCCGGATTCAGTCAAAGTTTCACGTGTTTCGACCTACTTGGGATACTCCTGGATACTCGATCATTTTCGCTTACGGGGCTTTCACCCTCTATGGCGGAACTTTCCAGTTCCTTCTGCTAACCATCGTTCTCTCCAGACGGAGTCCCGCAACCCCGAAAAGTAAACTTCTCGGTTTAGGCTATTGCGCGTTCGCTCGCCACTACTTGCGCAATCTCGGTTGATTTCTTTTCCTTCAGGTACTGAGATGTTTCACTTCCCTGAGTATCGCTTCGACAACCTATTTATTCAGTTGCCGATGACTGGACATTACTCCAGCCGGGTTGCCCCATTCGGACATCTTCGGGTCACAGCCTGAGTGCGGCTCACCGAAGCTTTTCGCAGCTTACCACGTCCTTCATCGCCTGCCAGTGCCAAGGCATCCTTCATGTGCCCTTAGTAGCTTAACCACCAAGAAAAACAATTTCTTGTTCTCGACTAAGTTGTTAATACATATTTTTTGCGGCTTTTCTTCAAGACTCTTCTTCAATTGTCAAACAACCGGCAGCTTTCGCTGCCTGAACCAGAGGAGTTATGGTGGGCGTACTTGGATTTGAACCAAGGACCTCGTCCTTATCAGGGACGCGCTCTAACCAACTGAGCTATACGCCCGTCGCCGAGCTTCCCGGCTTCTCTGGTAAATCTTTTTATGGTGGAGCTAAAGGGA